>JAYRVN010000495.1:0-3876 GCA_041918535.1 Chloroflexota bacterium | reverse complement strand
TGTCGGCCTCCTGGAAGGCGTCCTTGCCCAGCATCCAGGTCACCTGCTGGCCGGTAGGGGGCATGCCCTGATACGCTCCCGTATGTGTCCCACGGAACGTCACACGCGTGACCACCTTGTCGCCTTCAGCAATTTGGTCCTCGACAATGAACTGCAAATCAGGTAAGACGTGGCCAAACAGGTTAAACGTCCCCTCCAGTTGTTGCCGCAAGCCCGTTTTCCCGTCAAGCACAACATCGTCGGCAAAGTAATCTTCGAATGCCGCCAGGCTCTTTCTGTTCAGAACCTCCGCCATATAGCCACGCACAATAGCCTTGTTTTGTTCCGTTGACATGGGGTTTATCCTTGCGTGAAATAATGCCTGGTTTCTGTCTGACCAGCCAGATACCGGGCAAGACACAGGCTTTTTCTGCCGCTATTCAACCGCCCACCTCACTGCCTACCCTACAGTATAAACCCGTTTGACTTGCCTGTATACTCCCCACTCACGCCAGCCGATTATTAGGCGGGTGTTTTTAGCCGGGGACAAAGGCCTTCCCGACTCCCTACACTATGTTATAATGGAATCCAGGCAAGACTACGGAACCATTTCGGCCGAAAACAAGGACAAACGCGCCCATGACTGCCCAAACACACACCATCGCCGTATCCGAGACGTTCTACCACCAGTTGGAACGCCAGGCGCGCGCCGAGCAGCGCAGCGTTGACGAATGGGTTCAAGCCGCTTTACGCCGGCACATTTCCCCTGTTGTGGAGACCGACCTGCCGCCGGAGTTGCAACGTGAACTGGCGGCGCTGGCAGATTTGTCCGACGAAGCCTTGTGGCAGATCGCGCGCAGCGAAATGAGCTCCGACAGCATCGCCATCTATGACATGCTACTAGAACGTCGGCAAGCCGGGACATTGACGGACGAAGGGCAGCAATGGCTGGCGCGCCTGCGTCAGGAAGCAGAGAATCTCACCTTGCGCAAAGCCCAGGCGTACGTTCTGTTACAGCATCGGGGTTATCAATTGCCTTCTCTAGCCGACCTGCAGCGTCAGGCTGACCACCACGCATGAGCCCAACCGCTATTCCAGAGCATCTCAGGCAAGCGCTCCTGACAGAGGGGGGCCGGCGCTGTGGCTACTGCTTATCGGCCGAAAACGCAGCCGCCTCCAACCTCCCCAAAATCCGCCAGGCCAACACAGTCAACCAGCGAGATGGCCCACTCTTCTGCCCGAACTCCCAACCCTTCCACGCCGTCCACACCGACTCAAGCGTAAAACGACCCTGCGAATCCGCCTTGCCCAGCAAAACATCCCGCATAGCCAGCAGCCGCGCATCCTGCTTAAGCCAGGCAAACCGCGACAGAACATCCAGCACATGCAGCAAGTCATACCACACCAAAGGGACCTTAAGTTTACGAAAATCCGTCCCCATATAGAACATATACGGGTGTCGGGTCGCGCTCTCATGCCACAGCGCAAGCAGCGTCTCCGCTCCCACGCGGCAGGCCGGGCCATCCCGCCACCCCTCGACTTCCGACAACGCCTTCAGCATAGCCAGATTCGCAAAAGGGCAAGGATCCCCCTTGCGGCCAGGCCCTCGGAATCCACCCAATTCCTTCGAGACGGCGCAAGGCCAACCGTAATCGCGCACCAACCCGGCCAGATGCGCCATAGCCGCCTGAACCACCGGCTCGTTCCCCAGACCAAACTTAACCAGCGCATAGACGACCAGCGGGGCATCGCACAACGCCCAGGCCCATGCCTCCCCACCCGTTCCCCCATAATGCGCCGGGATATTCATCGGCAGTTGAAAAGGCCCTTCGGCCGATTGATGCGCCAGAATACGTGAAACCAGCGCCTCCCCGCCCGCATCATCAGCTCTAAACCCCAGATCCGCCAGAAACGTCAGCTTATGAAACGGCTGACCGGCGCTCTTATGGCTGGACACAACCGTCCCGGGCCAACCAGACAAATCCGCCACCAGGCCACGAACCTGAGCGTCCGCCAACATAGCCTGTCGGGCAGACCTCACCGCAGCCTCTTGCTCATCTTGTCCCAGCAAATCCAGCCTCGTCCGATACGCGATCCAGGGCTCAGCCTCAAGCAACCAATCGATTGGAGCGTCCATATCCCGCCTCCCGGCGCACCATCTCGCGTCTCATCCCCCGCCCGTCGGCCTCACGCCGGCCTGCTCCCGGACGGCCCCGGCCGCAACTGCGGCGGCAACGCAACGCCGAAACGTTGCTGCAGCAACGCCATCTCCTGAAAATCCTTCTCAGTCGGGGTATAGCCGTTCGCATGACACAGCACCTGCGCGGCCGGCGTCAGGCAAGACACACTCCGCCCGGCAATGTAGCCGCGCCCCGCGAACCCCTCCGCCGGATAAACCCAATCCTCGCCATTCTCCATGCGATAGACGCCGTTGCCCGACGCATCAAAAACAACCGCGTGAACATCAACTTCCAGACCCAGACCATTGGCCAGAACAAAAGCGTGCGGCAGCGTACCCTGTTTAACCGCGAACCCCTTGCGGCCCAAGACCGCCTGCACCGTTGGCGTATCCGCAACCTGGACCACGATATCAACATCTTTATGGGGTCGCGTTTGCACGCCCAACAGCGCATCCACCCCCCAACCGCCGTCCAGCCACACCGCCACAGCCGCTTCATCCAGCAGCTTAAGAAGCCCCACAAGCGCAGAAACGGTCATTTCAGGTTTTGTCTCCAAATGTTCTCCTCCGGCGGAGCGCGGGGCGGCTGCATCCCATTGCTCGATAATGACGCCTACGGCACACGCCTCTCGCCGTCTATCGGCCGGACGAATTGGCGCGCCCATCCAGGTCAGTCGGCAAAAAAATGCCTTCCTCCACCGTACGCAGACCCGTCGTATAATTGGCCGTAAATCCGCCAATCGCATAAATCTTGCCGTTACTTGGGATCGCCACGGCCAGTCCAAAACGTGGTGTGGGCATGCTGTCACATACCTGCCAGGTATCGGTCGCCGGGTCATACTCCTCCACCGTAGCCAAAGCCCCCGTATCAGCGCGGTATCCCCCGACAGCATAAATCTTGCCGTCAGCCGCCGTGGCTACCGCCAAATGCCCACGGGCAGTCGGCATACTGGCGCGGGTCGTCCAGGTATCTGTCGCCGGATCATATTCCTCTACGGTGTCAAAAGCCGTTAAAGTCTGGTTATCATAGCCGCCAATGGCATAAATCTTCCCATTATTTCCCGCAGCGACGCCCACATGAATGCGCGCGGTAGGCATACTGGCCCGTATGGCCCAGACATTGGTGGCCGGATCATATTCTTCCACGGTGGCGACGGGGAGTCCCGACCGACCGACCGTACCGCCAATGGCATAAATCTTGCCGTTAGCCGCCGTCGCAACCCCTAAGCCCATCCGCCGGACAAACATCCTGGCGCGTCTCACCCAGGTATCCGACGCCGGATCATACTCTTCCGTCGCGGCAACCTTCAAATTGGAATTGAACCAGTAAGTCTCTCCGCCCATGGCATATATCCTGTCATTCCCGGCCGTCGCCACACCCAGGCCATAACGGGGTATAGCCATCCCGGCGCGCACCATCCAGGTATCCGTCGCCGGGTCGTACACCTCGTTCGCGGCAAAATAGTTGCCGAAGTTACCCGCCTGCCCTCCGACAGCATAAATCTCGCCGGCGCTTGTGGCTGTAGCCGCCAGGAAACCGCGACCGGTAGGCATCTCGGCGCGCGTTGTCCAGGAGATAGCAACGGGCGGGATCGGCGGTTCGGCTTCGGGATTCAATTTGCTCACAAAAGCGTCGCTTTGGCCGCCATTGTAAGTGGTATCAAATGCCCCCGGCGTCGTAGGGAAGTTGCTAGACCATGTCTCACCGGCCAGGTAGA
>JAYRVN010000494.1:0-11091 GCA_041918535.1 Chloroflexota bacterium | reverse complement strand
GCTTGAAAATGCCGCAGAATCCCACACGTCAGGTGCACCCAGCCATACCTCCGGCGGTATTCCCGCCCAAGAGAAACCGAGGAGCCAAAGTTACATTACCCCATTTCATCCGAACATCTGGTATTATGGCCGAAGCACCTTCTTGAAGCAAGACCTTAAACTGCGCCCTGGCTCCTGCTCCCAAGCGAGAGTTCGCTTACTTGAAAAAGAAGGCCGCCACCCTGGGCTTTACCTTGACGCCACATGAACCTACCCCGGCCACATCGGTGGACACAGGGGCATCCCTGTAGTAATCTGTGGGAGGTTTCTCAGGACGCCGTGTTGGGCGGCTAATATATTGGAGACAACAAACGGAATTACCTACACCCAAATTAGAGTGGCGATAGTAATGATGATTAGAACAAATGCAACCACCCACGAATATCTTTCCAATTTGACCAAAAGCCATCCGTTTATCCATGCCATTGACACAATCACAAAAGATATTAGCAAGAAAGAAGATATCGAGTAAACAATCGGGGATAAATGAGACATTGACAAAAAAACTTGCTGCGGAAAAAAACGTTCAAGCAAGCGATACCCAATAGCAGTAAGACAGATTACATACGTAAGACCTTTTAGAGTTCGTTTAAGGTTGACGCCGAATCGGCTTCTTTCAAATTCTGTGGATTGTCGCTTGGAAAAGCGACCTCGGGTTGAAACAGGGTCATAGCCCCCATGAAAAAAAGGATTACACCGAAGAAATCTTACACTTCCTAGCCACAAGCCTTTTAAAGGGCCGTGTAGTTCTATAGATTGGACCAAATACTCTTTACACGTTGGTTTGTATATACATGATCCCAGTTTTTCGGACATATATAGGGCTACGAAAAGGGGAATAGCTAGCAGGGTAGCAAATACGGAGGCAATAAAAACCGGCACGATAACAAAAAAATAGCCAGCGCCTTCAATGAATTTGGAGCTAAATTGGCTTGCATTGTAGCTCACTGATGCATAAAGCAACCGAGTGATACGACTTTGCGTAGTAGCCGAAACAATCTCTAGGCTATTTGATTCATTCTCAAGAGATTCATTTTTTGACATGCGTAAAGGCTGAATTACCCAATATTCGATAACCAGGCCTAACACCACAACAATGATGGGGGCAATAATTAGTGTGATCGGATCAAACATAGTGTATAGATGTGAGTTTGGGACTGTGCCGCCCAACGATCTAAGGATTCATGCGGCGCGGGTAGAGACAGGTACTCACCAGCGCAGGTGTCAGCCGCCGCATAATCCTGAGTTGAACGAAGCCAGACCCGCTACCCGGCCCTATTTGGAATTTAAGCCACCGCGAAACTTGGGTGGTGTCCCTCATTTGACTTGATGGACTATTAGAGATTTTGGCATCTTTTTGCCTTTTGGCCAGATTAAAGACACTGTTTTGACATTTTTTACGCATCAATTCTAGGAAATTTGCGATTCTCTGGCGCTTTGCGTATCATTTTCCATACCATGTTTCTGGAAATTCACAGAAGAAATACTGGCGTTTGTCCCATATCAGGAACATAAATTCAGGAAACGAGCCAAAAAACCTAGAAATAGACCTGTTTTTACCTACATCATCAAGTCAAATGAGGGACAATACCGAAACTTGTGATGCGTGCACCAATCGCCTCCAATCGTGTCGCTAATGAGGCGATTGTAGCATTTTTTGAGGGGGAAAGTCAATCCATGTTAACCACCAATCTGGTCACTTGTTGTCGTATTGAAGGCCCTTCCTTTTCACCCCATTTGACTTGGACTTCAACCACCGTATCCGCCTTAAGTTTAGGACGCCACGGGATTTCATCCTCAATTAATTCCACCGTCTTGTACCGTTTGAATGTCACCTCATCATAACGGTAGCGCACACAAACCAATTTGGAGCCATATTTCAACACCATCTTTTTTGTGCCCCGTTGACCGGGCTTGAGTTTCAGGCGAGTTCGCGCACTAGAAGTATATAAGTTCCGGTTTATTCTGCAAACCGATGTTCTAACCAGGGTTTTTCCAAAGTCGTGATCTTACTCGCGTTGCGCCGGAACAGGCTGGTGCAGAACAACTTCTATATTGGGCGCAAGCCAACTGGGGCATTGAAAACGGGTTATACTGTCGTCGCGACACGACTTTTGCCGAAGACACTACCCATCGTGCAAGCCAGGAATGGCTCAAACCCTTTCCACAATGCGCGATTTCATCGTCCGGTTGACGCGTAAACTTGAATTTGCCAACCTTGCGCCGGACATGCGCGCTTTTAATGCCCGCTTTATAAGACGCCTGGTTGCCTTCCATGGACTTTGGAAAAACCCTGATGTTCTAACCATTTTTGCTGTTTAGTTAGAGCACGATCCCCCCTCCGGCATAAACGAAGCCGCCCAACCCGGGTTTCTCCCGAATAGCCAACTTGCCCTTGTCGGAGCGCACGACAGGCATGGGAGTTGCTCTTTTCGGCAGACGCCGGCGATGGTGAGAGGGCGGGTTTCGGCCGAATCCACCCCTCCCTTCCCGGCTTATCTCCCCCCGCTTTGCTTAGAATTGCCATTTACGCGCCGGGTCTAATACATTTCTTAGCCGTTGTGTGGTATCATATAAGTGTACCTGGGGATGACCGGTCTCGACGGGGAAGGACAGCCCTGGACTGCAAGCCGAGTACGCCCACACCTCGTTAATCTGGGGCAAACAACAAGTGCCAACAATAATGTGGCCTACAACGCGCTCCCGCTCGCTGCCTAAGTGAGTTAAGCGCACAGACTTCCGGAAGGGAGTCGCGTCTCGCCTTCACCGTTCGCTGACCGAGGGCGGCGGGGCGTAAGCAAAGTCAGCGTGCTCCCCCACAACGCCGATAGCGGGGGTTAAAGGGGCCCTTTCGGGGGCCATCGGCTGGCGGCGAGAGTAGCCCTGGTCGGCCGGGCTCCTCGCAGCGAGACCCAAATAGGCAGACTACGCTTGTAGACGTTCAGTTGGTCGAATTCTTCGGACGCGGGTTCGACTCCCGCCATCTCCACCTTCACCCTCGTCCAATGCATGGGCGAGGGTGTTTTTTTTCGCTTCCCGGCTCAACGTGGCTCATTTTTGCGCACTTTTCGGCAAAGCCGGATACAATTCAAGGAATCCCACATAGTTTACTCTGGAGGCTGCCCACAATGGATGATAAGACCTTCCTGATCCTTGGCGGCGCCGGATTGGTAGGGCGTCAGATCGCCCGCCACATCGCCAACCACCTCAACCCGGAACGGATTGTGATTGCTTCGTTGTATAGCAAGGAGGTGCGCGAGGCGACGCAAGCGCTCAAGCGCATGTTCAGCCACAAGCCGATTGAGTTTGTGGGTTTGCACGGCAATGTTTTTGTGCGCAGCGAGTTCAGCGACAAGTCGCGCCAGGCCTTGCTAGAAAGCTACACGTACCGAGAAATGTTGTATGAGGATTTGCTCGGGCCATTGGATGGGGCGTATGAGCGCTCGCGCCTGGTGGAGATCGTCCGGCAATTTCGGCCGAATGTGATCGTAGACGCCATCAACACCGCCACCGCCATCAGTTACCAGGATGAATACACCGCTTCCCGTCAGGCCAAGCGTGAAGTAGACAGCCTGCTGAACCATCTGGCCGAACAAGAATACGAAGACGCCCGCGCCGGGTGGAAAGACACCGAGCGCAGCGTGGAAAACCTGCTCATCTCCCTCTCCATCCCCCAACTCGTGCGCCATGTCACCTTGCTCAATCGCGCCATGCGCGAAGTCGGCACGCGCCTCTACCTGAAGATCGGCACTACCGGCACCGGCGGCATGGGCCTCAACATTCCCTACACCCACGGCGAAGATAAGCCCAGCGCCAAACTTATGTCCAAGACAGCCGTGGCTTTCGCCCACACCGGCCTGCTCTTCCTGATGGCGCGCACCGTGGACGGGCCGATTGTCAAAGAGATAAAGCCGGGGGCGATGATCGGTTATGCCGATACCACTTGCCGCACTATCCGTGAACACGGCCAAACCGTCTACCGTTATGATAGCCGGGTGGATGCGCTGGACAACGCGCTGGCGTTGCGCGTGGAAAAGGGTGAATTCGCGCAACTCGGCGAGCTGGATTTGCCGGTGATTGACACCGGCGAGAACGGCGTGTTCACCCGTGGCGAGTTTGAGGCGATCACCTCCTTGCGACAGATGGAATTCGTCACGCCGGAGGAGATTGCCCGCGAAGCGGCTCTGGAAATCAGCGGCAGCAACACCGGTCTGGACGTCATCGCCGCTATTGATAGCTCGGTGATGGGCCCGACTTATCGCGCCGGCTATTTGCGCCAGCAAGCCCTGGATGAACTGACTCATCTGGAAGAGGAAACGCACACCCACAGCGTCGCCCTGGGCCAATTAGGCCCGCCGCAGCTCTCGAAGTTGTTGTGGGAGGCGGAGTTGCTCAGGATCACCTATGGGACGTTAAAAGGCGTGTTGGCGGATTCGGCCGAAGAGGTGGCCGGCGCTATCTACGAACGGGTGTTGGAAGATGCCGACTTGCGCCACACCATCACCTCCATCGGCGTGCCCATTCTAACCCCCGGCGGGCGAGCCCTCATTCGCGGCCCATTCATTCGCATCCCGGAAATCCCCGGCGCTGAACCGGTTAGCGTCCCGTTGAGCGCTCAAGAGATTGATCGCTGGGCGGCCAAAGGTTGGGTGGATTTGCGTCCGGCCAATATGGCCTGCTGGCAAGAGCGTTTCATGCACATGCTGCGCGCCCGCCAGGCGCTGCAAATGCGCGGCTCGGCGGCCATCACCCGCGAGGGCTACCTCTTCAACGATATCCGCATCGGCTCCATGGTCGGCTGGATTTTCAACAACGAAGAGGGCGGTTATCGCATCAAATAGCCCCCCGGATGCTCGGTGTCTTGTCAGGCAATGGCAGAAAATCGGCCGATAACCGATCACTGGCTAGAGCGCATGTTCTATGTTAGAATAGGCCGCTTTTAGCTACCTTGGGCGCGCGCTAGGGAGAAAATATGACCATGACACCCTTTGAACTGGTATCCGAATTTCGGCCGACAGGCGATCAGCCGGAGGCCATTGACGCCCTCGTGCAAGGGCTGAACGCCGGGCACAAGTATCAGACGTTGTTAGGCGCGACCGGCACGGGCAAAACCTTCACCATCGCTAACGTCATCGCCCGAACCCAACGCCCCACCCTGATTATCGCCCACAACAAAACGCTGGCCGCCCAGCTTTACTCCGAGTTCAAGGAGTTCTTCCCCCGCAACGCCGTCTCCTACTTCGTCAGCTACTACGACTACTACCAGCCCGAAGCCTACGTGGCCCGCCATGACCTCTACATTGAGAAAGAGACGCAAATCAATGAGGAGATTGACCGGCTGCGCCTGTTGGCGACGACGAACCTGATGAGCCGGCGCGATGTCATCATTGTGGCATCGGTCTCGTGCATCTACGGCCTGGGCAACCCTGTAGACTGGGGCAAGGTCACCGTCAAGCTGGAACGGGGACAATCTTACCGGCGAGATCGGGTATTGCGTCATCTGGTGGATATCCAATACGAACGCAACGACCTGGAATTGCGGCGCGGCGCTTTCCGTGTGCGCGGCGACACGCTGCAAGTGATGCCGGCCTACACTGAAATAGCTTACACCATCGAATTTTGGGGCGACGAGATAGAGCGCATCACCGAGATTGACCCGCTCACCGGCGAGGTATTGGCGGAGCATTTCAGCCTTGAAATCTTCCCGGCCAAACAATATATTACCGACGAAGAGAAGCTGGGCGCGGCCATCAACGACATTGAGACGGAATTGAGCGAGCGCATCGCCTTTTTCAACCAGAACAAGAAATTGCTGGAAGCGCAGCGCATCGAGCAGCGCACCAAGTATGATCTGGAGATGTTGCGCGAGGTAGGTTATGCCAGCGGTATTGAGAATTACAGCCGTCATCTGGATCGGCGGCAAGCCGGTGAACCGCCCTGGACATTGCTAGACTACTTTCCCCGCGACTACCTGCTGGTGATTGACGAAAGCCACATGACCGTGCCCCAAGTGCGCGGCATGTATGCCGGCGACCGTAGCCGCAAAAGCGTTTTGGTGGAGTACGGTTTCCGACTGCCCAGCGCTATGGATAATCGGCCGCTTAACTTTGACGAGTTCAGTCAGCGGGTGAACCAGGTCGTTTTCACCAGCGCCACCCCGGCTGCGTATGAACAAGAGGTATCGGCGCAAATTGTTCACCAAGTGATTCGGCCGACCGGCATTCTGGACCCTGTCCTGCTGGTGCGACCGGTTAAAGGGCAAATTGATGACCTGATCGGTGAGATCAAAAAACGGACTCAACAAGGGCAGCGCGTATTAGTCACGACGCTAACCAAACGCATGGCGGAAGACCTGAGCGACTATCTGTTGGAGATGGGCGTCAAGGTGCATTACCTGCATTCCGAAATTCAAACATTGGAGCGCACCGAGATTCTGCGCGACCTGCGCCTGGGGGTGTTCGATGTCGTCGTCGGCATCAACTTGCTCCGCGAAGGCTTGGATTTGCCGGAAGTATCCTTGGTGGCTATTCTTGATGCGGACAAGGAAGGCTTCTTGCGCTCGGACACCGCCCTGATTCAGACCACCGGCCGAGCAGCCCGTCACACGGAAGGCACGGTGATCATGTACGCCGACAAAGTCACCGACTCGATGGCGCGGGCCATTGCCGTTACCAATGAGCGCCGGGCAAAACAACAGGCGCATAATGTGGCCTACGGCATCGAGCCGCAACGAATTCAGAAGGCGGTGCGTGACTTGCTGAGCGAGTTGGGGTCTGACAAAGCGCACGCGCACGCCGTGGCGGAGTCGCAGCCTGCTTATCGTCTGCAACAAATGCCGAAAGATGAAATGAACCGGTTGGTGAAAGAGTTGGAGAAGCAAATGAAAGCGGCGGCGCAGGCATTGGAGTTTGAGAAGGCGGCAGCGCTACGGGATCAGGTGATTGAGTTACGGGAGACGTTGCGGCTGCAAGAGAGCGGGCCGTTGCCGGCCTGGGAACTGGCGCGCCGGGACGACAGGGTGGAAGAAATTTCGGCCGAATCCCCCTCCCCTCGCCGTTCAACCAGTAAATCGCGTCGCTAAAGGAAGGGAACTATGAGACCGGACACCCACCGCATTTTGGCCCCCGATGACACCAACGCCTCGATTCTCAGCGTCGAACGCGAAGAGTTGCTGCGCCAAACGCGACAGGCGTTGGGCGAATTGCGCGACGCTATCGGTCAAGCCCAGGTAACGGACGAAGAACGCAACGCCCTGGCTGATTCGATCCGCCAGTTGGACGAATTGTTCCTGCTGGTCATCGCCGGCGAATTCAACTCCGGCAAATCCTCGTTAATCAATGCCTTGCTGGGCTACAAACTGCAAGAAGAAGGGGTAACGCCCACCACCAGTCACATCCATCTGATCAAGTATGGGGCGGAAGCCACCCGCCAACCCGATGAGCGGGGTGTGTGGGTGCAAACGGCCAACATCCCCTTGCTGCGCACCATCAACATTGTTGATACGCCCGGCACCAACGCCATCATGCGCGAGCACGAGGCGTTGACGGCGGAATTTATCCCGCGCAGCGACCTGGTGCTGTTTATCACGTCGGCCGATCGCCCGTTCAGCGAGAGTGAGCGCCAATTCCTGAATCAGATCAAGGAGTGGGGCAAGAAGATCGTCCTGGTCGTCAACAAGATGGACATCCTGACGGATCAGGCGGAACGCGAGAAAGTCCTGGAGTTTGTGCGCAAATCGGCCGAATCTCTCATTGGCGGCGCGCTGGCCCTTTTCGGCATTTCCGCCCGCCAGGCCCAACGCGCCAAGGGCGGCGATCCGCGCGCCTGGGACGCCAGCGGTTTCCAGGCCCTAGAAGATTTCGTCTACAAAACCCTGGACGAAGCCGGCCGCTTCCAACTGAAATTGCTCAATCCTCTGGGCGTCGGGCGCAAACTCATCACCCGCCAAATGGAACAATGCCAGGCAGATTTGGACTCGCTGGCCGCCGATACCCAGTTAGTGCAAGACATTGAACAACAACACGTTGTCTACAACACCGATATGCAGCGCAATTTTAAGGCGCGGTTGGGTGAGATTGACAACCTGCTTTTCGAGGCTGAGAAGCGCGGCAATGTCTTTTTTGATGATATGTTCCGAATCGGCCGAATCACCGATCTCATGCGCAAAGAAAAAATTCAGCGCGAGTTTGAACTGCACGTCATCAGCGACATGCCTCAGCAAATTGAAACGCGGGTGGGCGAGTTGATTGATTGGCTGGTGGAGCAAGACCTGCGTCAATGGACGGCGGTGGCCGACCATCTCCAGGAACGTCGGCGCCAATACGCCGACCGTATCATCGGCCAGGGCGGGCCGCGCGAAGGCACACTGGCCTACGACCGGCAACGGCTGGTGGAATCCATCGGCCTGGCTACCCGGCAGGCGGTTGCCACCTACGACCGCGAAACCGAATCGGCCAGACTGGCCGAGGCGGCGCGCGAAGCCGTCATCAACACCGGCCTGAGCATGGGCGGCGTGGGTCTGGGTGTGGCTCTGGCGATTCTGGTACACAGCACTTTCCTGGATGTGACCGGCATTCTCGCCGGCATCACGGCGCTGACGGTGGGCTTGCTCGTCATCCCGGCGCGCCGGCGCAAAGCCAAACAGGAGTTGGCCACGCGCCTGGGGGAGTTGCGAGAGAAACTGATGACCGGCCTAAACGACCAATTTGAGCGGGAGATGCGGCGCAGCGCCCGCCGGATTGAAGATGTGACGGCGCCATTTAGCCGTTTTGTCCGCGCCGAAAATGAAAAAGTCGTCCAGCGTCGCACACGCTTTGAGGCGCTGGGGCGGCAGGTGGATGTGCTGCGTCAGCAGGTGCAAACGGAATAGTCGGGTAGTGGGAGGATGGCGGGCTTCACGGTGCGCAAACTGGATCACCAGGGGCGAGAGGTGTGGCGTTATCCGGCCGTTGCCTGGGAACGCCGGCCGGACTGCCTACGGCTGACGGCTTTTTTCAACCGCGAGGATGTGACCACGGCTTACACGACCTTTAAGCGCGGCGACCGCTTTGTGGAATACTTCTACCCGGATCGCTGGTACAATGTCCACGCCGTGTACACAGGGGATACGGAAGCGCTGAAGGGGTGGTATTGCAATTTATGCCGCCCGGCGCAACTCACGGCGAATGGGGCAGCGTATGAGGATTTGGCTCTGGATGTGTGGGTGACGGCGGAGGGAGACGTGACGGTGCTGGATGGGGAGGAGTATGCGGCGTTGGGCTTGGATTCGGCCGAATCCGCCCATGTTCAACACGCCCTCGACACCCTTCTCCACTTAGCCGCGTGCGCTCAACTCCCTCGCTAAAACACCAACGGCCCCAGCCAGACCGGGGCCGTTGCATCCATAACCGATTATCAATCTCAGGCCGCCAGTAACCGCGCAAAAATCGGCCCCAACAACAGCCAGTTGACCAGGAAACTCACCAGCCAACTAGCCACAATGGTCAATAACGCCTTGGTGTTATCCAGGTCTAACCCCTGACGCACACCGATAAATCCGGTGACGATTGACCAGATAGCGCCGACCAAACCCAAAATCGGCCCCAGGCAAGGGATGAAGCTGAAAACACGCAGCAGATTGGGTGACTGCGCATAGCCCAGGACGCGCAACATTTCGTTGATCGAGGATTTCCCGCCGAAGAGGCGCGTGCCGATGAAATAGGTCAACACCGACCACAACAACCAGGCGACAAAAACCCCGACGACGGCATTGACAAACGCGCCGGCCGGCGAGAATTGTGGCAACGTGATAGGCATTTCGATGCCCAACTGATCCAGTTGGCCGGCGGCCGAGTTGGCGGCGCGCGCGCCGATGAGCGCGCCCACTCCCGCCAACAATGCCACTACGGTTACGATGATGGCCGCTTGCATGGTCGCGCCCTCATCCGCCTCCACTTCCTCAAACGTATTGACATCAAGTCGCATGATGCCTTTGATGCGTTGAAACATAGTTACCTCCCAAAGCATTGACAAAGATTAAGACAGGCGTCCCTGGAGATGCCCGTCAATGATAACACCCGGCGCGTGGGTTGGATTCGGCCGAAATTCCTACCGGACTCGCTCCACCCGCCGCCGCCGCCAACGCCACAGCCACCACCCCACCACGGCCAACGTCAGAATCACCAGAATGCCGATCACAATCGGCGCAAGCAGCGCCAGAATGGAGGTGGTGGTCGCCACGGCATCTTCGGCCAGGCTCACGGCCCAATTGCCTGTACCGGCGGTGGAAGCGGTCACAATCGGCCGAAACGTCCCTTTCGTCACATGCACACCGCCCGCCAGCAGCAGCCCCGCCATCAACGCCAGCCCCGGGCTGAGGTCTGTCACCACCTGCGCATTGGCCGCAAACAACAAAGCCCCGGCCGCCGGTCGGATGAATGTCTGAATGACATCGTTGACGCTGTCCACCGCCGGAATCTTGTCCACCAGCATCTCGATCAACAACAAGATGACGAGCAAGCCGATCACCCACCAACTACCCAGAGCATCATACGGCGGCGCCAGCTTCAACAACGGATCGCCCAACGGCAAGCGCGAAGCCAAAGCCGCTATCAGTAAAGGGATGTAGGCGTTTAGACCGGCGCTGGACGCCAGGCCAAACGCCGCCCCAATCCCACCGAACGCTGTCGTCACATCCACCTGGAGCCTCCTCGCCTGAAGACCTATCACTGCCCCCGCCGCCTCAATCGGGCGGCCGGTCTGAGCGGGCAGTTGTGCCTCAACCAGCCCTTACCTTACGGCGTGATATTCTGAATGCGCACCTGATTCAACGGCACGCGCAGCCGCTTAATTAAAGCCGGCGCCGTCTGCAACGGGTCCGGTTGCGTCCTATCCACACTATAGGCGGCATAGATGCAATCCTCCGGGCTGAAGGTGACGGTGGTATAGCCGGCCAAATCGCCGTCGAAGAAACGGATATGCGGATTCATGAGGCGCACGACCGAACCGGGAACCCGAATGCCGATAATATCCTCCAGCTCATCGTTCCAGGTACTTGACGAGATAGATGGGGTC
>JAYRVN010000493.1:0-6850 GCA_041918535.1 Chloroflexota bacterium | reverse complement strand
CGTTTCGATGGCCTCTTTCCCCCCGTTAAATGAATAGATGCCCGCCACAATCATTCGTAGGATTCCTTATTCTCCAATAGCCGTTTGGCGCCGGGGTCTTTCCACTCATCAGGAATTTGGGCGATTTTCTCGTTGCCGGTAGGCTGGTAGACGGGTTGCCCTATGGCGCGCCGGCGCAATTTTCCGTTGAAGTAGTCCAAGATACGTTGTCTGGCCAACTCCGTGTAGGCAGGTTCTTTCTCGCTGCCCATTGCCCGCCTTTTGTGGATAATAGCAGCAATTAGCGATGTCCCCACGCCTGCATAGGGGTCAAAGACCCAGTCGCCAGGGTTGGTTAGCGCCAGGACACACCGTTCGGCCAATTCGATGGGGTATTGGCAGGGATGTTCTGTCTTTTCAGGATGGTTGGCTTTGACATTGGGAATATCCCATAAAGCCTCTTCCCAATCTTCCGCCACAATATCCCAAACGTCTGAAGGATTCTTGCCCAGAGGGTTGCCGGATAGTTGGCCCCGATTAGGCCCTTTGAAATGACGTTTACCGGGGTATTTGGAGGGCATGCGGACTGCGTCAAGGTTGAAAATGTATTGGTCGCTTTTGGTGAGCCATAAGATGCTTTCGTAGCGGCCGGAGAACCGCTTGGAGGCATGTAGGCCGTGCCCAAAGCGCCAGATAATCCGATTGCGCAAGCGCATCCCCATCTTTTTGAAGATGGGATAGTAGAGAATGTCCAGAGGATAAACTTCGCCGTTCTCAACAAAGTTGCCGACCTGCCAGCAGATGCTCCCATCGTCCCGAAGGACACGGTGGAGTTGTTGGATCATGTCGGACTGCGCTTCGAGGTAGGTTTGAATAGAGGTGCGATTCTCGTAATCTTTCCCTAGATTGTAGGGTGGGGAAGTTACGATAAGAGCAACGGAACGGTCGGGGAGCGTAGCGATAAGCCGGTCGGCGTCACCCGCATACAGAACAATGTCGGCATTCGGCCGAAATTGGCTTTCAATCGTTTGGCCCTGATCAAAACCTGGAAGAGGCAACATCCGCGCCACCCTGAGAGCTGACGTCGCTTAGCGCTTTTTGGCGGCGGCGGCATTGGCGACAAGCTGCACAAAACCGGGCTTAAGGCTAGCCCCGCCAACCAGCGCCCCGTCAATGTCGGGATGGCGCATGTACTCACCGATGTTATTTTCGTTGGCGCTACCGCCATATTGGATGCGCACTTGTTGAGCGCTCTCTTCGCCATAGAGGTCGGCCACAGCCCCACGCACGGTAACGCCGATAATACGTCCGGCATCGGCCGAATCGGCCGATCTTCCCGTGCCGATAGCCCAGATAGGTTCATACGCAATAACAATCCCCTGCACCTGTTCGGCCGAAATGCCCGCCAGCGCCGCCCGCACCTGCCCGCTGACAAAAGCATGCGTCTCGCCCGCCTCGTTTTGCGCCAGGCTCTCCCCCACGCAAATGATCGGCGTCAGGCCGTGTTTCAGCGCCGCTAACGCCTTCTTGTTCACCTCTGCGTCACTCTCGCCGAAATAAGCCCGACGTTCCGAGTGGCCTAAAATTACATAACGGCAGTAAGGCGTCAACATGCCGGGCGCGCATTCGCCTGTGTAGGCGCCCTGGTCGACGGCGTGCATGTTCTGCGCGCCTACTCCGATGCGGGTGGCCGCCAACGCCTCCGCCACCGCTGGAATGGCGATGAACGGCGGGCAGACCGCTATGTCCATATCCTCGATTTGATTCAAGGCAAAGCGAATTTCGCGGACAAATGCCACCGCCTCCGCGACGGTTTTGTACATTTTCCAATTGCCGGCTATAAAGGGTCTGCGCATAGTTGTCTAACTCCGTGGCGGCCTAACGACCGAATTATTTGGCAAAACTCACCGCCCGCGTTTCGCGGATGATCGTCACCTGAATCTGACCCGGATAATCCATGTTGTCTTCGATGGTCTTGGCGATGTCTTTAGACAGGCGCATGGCCGCCAGGTCGTCAATGTCGTCCGGTTTGACCAGCACGCGGATTTCGCGCCCGGCTTGTAGGGCGTAGGCCCCTTCCACGCCGGGGAAGGTGGTGGCGATATCCTCCAGAGTGCGCACGCGCTTAATATAGTTTTCCAGGCTTTCGCGCCGCGCGCCGGGGCGCGCGCCGGAGATGGCATCGGCCGATTCCACCAGAATGGCTTCTACCGACTCCTGGTCAACCTCGTGATGATGCGAGGCGATGGTATTGACTACCTTAGCATTCACGTTGAAACGCTTGGCAAACTCTGCGCCCAACAAGGCGTGCGTGCCTTCCTGGTCGTGATCCATAGCCTTGCCCAAATCGTGCAGCAAGCCGCCCGCCTTGGCGGTTTCAATATCTGCGCCTAATTCGGCCGCTAACAAGGCGGAAATCTTGGATGTCTCGACGGCATGGTGCAACTGGTTTTGGCCGTATGACGTGCGATATTTGAGACGGCCCAGCATTCGATGAATCTCCCGGTGTAAACCCGGCACATTGGCCTCAAAAGCGGCGTCCTTGCCCGCTTCCAGCATATCCCGATCTACCTCCGCCCGCGCATCTTTGAGCAGCTTTTCAATGCGAGCCGGGTGAATGCGCCCATCCACGATGAGTTTTTCCAGAGCGCGCCGGGCCACTTCGCGGCGCACGGGGTCGAAGCTGGACACCGTGACCGCCTCCGGGGTATCGTCTACCACAATATCCACGCCGGCGGCTTGTTCAAAAGCGCGAATGTTGCGCCCGCTGCGGCCGATGATACGCCCTTTCATCTCTTCATTGGGGATAGCCACCACAGACACCGCCAATTCGGCCGCGTGATCGCTGGCGACGCGTTGCACCGCGATGGCGATCACCTTGCGCGCTTTTTCCTCGGCCGTCTCCCGCGCCCGCTCCTCAACGGAGCGCATGACGCGCGCCATATCCTGCCGCGCTTCTTGCTCCACGGCCGTCAACAACTCTTGTTTGGCCTCGTCCCGCGTCATGTTGGCGATCTTTTCCAACGCCGCCTGGCGTTCCGTCTCCAGGTCTTTGAACTGCTCTTCGCGTTTGTCCAGGTTGCTTTGCCGGCGGTTGAGTTGCTGTTCCCGCTTTTCGATCTTTTGCGTGGTGCGATCCTGGTTTTCGCGCAGGCTGTCCAGGCGCTCCTCCGCCCGCGCCAGGTCGGCATAGCGTCGCTCGATCAGCCGTTCCGCTTCGCCGCGCGCTTGCTTGGCCTCGTTTTTGGCATTGGTGACGAGTAGGGTGGCTTCCCGTTCGGCCGTTTGTCGTCGCTCCGCCAATTCTGCCTCTAATTGTTGGAAGGCGGCGGCCCGATCAGGTTGCCCGCGGCGCCGCCACCAGATAAAAGCGATCACGCCGGCAATTATCATGCCGAGCAAGTCGCCGAGTAGTATTGATACAAAATCCATTCAGTCGCTCCTTTCGTCCGGCCCGGCCTCAGGCTCAGACGCGTCTAGCTCAGTCAAAACAGCTTCAATCAGGTCATATCGAAAGCCCCGCCGCTGCAAAAAAGCGGCCAGACGTGTCCGGCGGTCATCGGCCGATAAATGTTGCCAGCGCGTTAACTGCTGTTCGGCAGCGCGTCGAGCCTGGGCAGTTTCATCTACATCGGTCAGCGCCTCATCAATGGCGTCGCGGTTGAGTCCCTTCTGGGCCAATTCGGCGCGCAGGGCAAAAGCGCTGCGCGGTTTGAAAGTGGCGCGCTGATCAATCCAGTAGCGCGCAAAGGCCTGGTCGTCCACAAGTTGCACGTCGCGCAGGCGGTCAAGAACACGCTCGATGATGGCGGTCTCGTAGCCTTTGCTTTGTAGATAACGACGGATTTCGGCCGAACTGCGCGGCCGATGTTCGAGAAAGTGCAGGGCTTTGTCTTTGGCTTCTTCCCACAACGCCTCGGCGCGCAAAGAGGCCAGCGTTTCGGCCGAAATTTCCTGCCCCACGCGCAAGCGCGCCGCCACAATCTTGGGCACACCCCAAGCAAACTCCCCGTCCAGGAACACCGACACCCGATCCGGATCGCGCTTTTGGATTGCCAACTCTGTCACCGTCGCCATACCGTCATCCCACCGGTTGCCCCAACACAAAAAGCCGTGGCAACCATTGCCCACGGCTCTGAGCGACGCGACTTTGAGATATGGATCAACACCGGCTACCCTGGCAAAAACACGCCACGGTTGCCGGCGATCGCCTGTCAGCTAGCGTAACACCGGACCATGTGACACGGAGTCGTGGGGGAGAGAATTTTCGGCCGATATTTTGGCCGGCGCTTGTCCAAAAGAGTCCCTATTTGTGCGGCGTCCCGCCGACTTGCGCGCCTGCATCCCACTTACTCTGTGTGACCACTCTACCCTTCGCCCTAAATCCATAACGCGGGCGAACTAGCCTTTTATCTGTCGTGACGACTGCCGGTCGGTGTCAATGGCGCCGGATTCTACCGCGCCCCCGCTCCCGTCCAACAGTTTCTTCTCAAAACCGTGATAATCCAGCCAATAAATAAGTATTACTTGGCGACCAACCGACACACCCAACTGTGCCTGGGTTGTCGCCCCATTGCTCATACCTTCCCAGCCAACGTCGGGCCGCTTTGGGCCGGCTTGCCGCGCCCGGCGCGGTCTCACTCGCGTTGGTTGTTCATTGGAGGCAAACCCGCCGCCTGGCGTACCGCCTGCTCGATCGCGGCCAAAACCTCCGGGTGCTGCGCGAGATAGAGTTTCGCGCTCTCGCGCCCCTGGCCGAGCATCGTCTCGCCGTAACGGAAATACGCGCCCCGTTTTTCTACCGCATTATAGGTCACGCCCAAGTCTAACACATCCCCCGTCTTGGAGATGCCTTCGTTGTACATGATGTCAAATTCGCACTCGCCGAAAGGCGCGGCCACTTTGTTCTTGGTCACCTTTACCCGCGTCCGGCTGCCGCTGGCTTCAGCCTGGCCCTTAATCGTTTGCACGCGGCGAATGTCAAGCCGCACCGAGGCGTAGAACTTCAGCGCGTTACCGCCGGTCGTTGTTTCCGGATTGCCGAACATGACGCCGATCTTCATGCGCAACTGATTGGTGAAGATGACGATGGTGTTGGTTTGTTTGATAACGCCGGACAGTTTACGCAGCGCCTGGGACATCAGACGCGCTTGCAGGCCCATGTGGGCGTCGCCCATTTCCCCTTCGATCTCGGCGCGGGGCACTAACGCGGCCACCGAATCAATCACAACCACGTCCATGGTGCCGGAGCGAATCAAGGCTTCGGCAATTTCTAAAGCTTGCTCGCCGGTGTCCGGTTGGGAAATGTACAGGTTGTCCACATCCACCCCACATTTGCTGGCGTAGACGGGGTCGAGCGCGTGTTCCATGTCAATGAAGGCGCAGAGGCCGCCGCGCTGTTGGGCTTCGGCGATGATGTGCTGACACAACGTGGTCTTGCCGGATGATTCCGGGCCGTAAATCTCCACGATGCGCCCGCGCGGCACGCCGCCGACGCCCAGGGCAATATCGAGGGAGAGTGAGCCGGAGGGGATGACATCTACTTCCAGATGATGCGCATCGCCGAGGCGCATAATGGCGCCTTCGCCGTATTTTTTATGAATGCCGGCAAGCGTTGTTTCGAGTGCCCGGTCGCGTGCATTCTTGTCCATATTTGACCCTTGCTGCTTGAGCGTGAATCCTATGCTAATGAGTGTACAATAGCCGTATGGATTTAGCAAACCCTAAACGGGCGGGCGTGCGCGTGGCGGGGCCGGAGGATGCGGCGGCGTTGGGGCGCTTGTTGCAGCGGACGGTTCGGCTGCATCTGCACGCGGATTGGCATCGGCCGAAAGATTGGCTGGGCGAGCCGACGTTTATGGCCTGGGAGCGGGCGGACGGCCGCTGGCTGGCTTGCCTGGCGGTGGTGGCGGACCCGCCGCCGGCGGCCTGGGTGCGGGTGGCGGCGGTAGAAGATTCGGCCGAATCTGCCTCCGTTCTCACCCACCTCTGGCGCGCCATCCAAGAAGAATTACGCCGCCAAAACGTTAGCCAAGTGGCCTGGCTCGTCACCCACCCCTGGCTGAACGCCCGCGCCCCCGAACTCGGCTTCCAGCTAACCAACGCCATCGAAACCTACTTCAAGCCCGACCTGGAACTGCCGTCCCTGCCCGCCCCGACCTGCCACATACGCGCGGTCACCGACGCCGACCTGCCCGCCCTCGTCGCTTTGGAAGAAGCCGCCTTTGACCCCTTGTGGCGACACAGTCTGGACGGCTTGCGGCGCGGTTGGCGGGAATCCGTCACGTTCGACCTGGCCGAAATCGCCGGCCGTCCCGTCGGCTTTCAATACGGCGTGGTTACGGGCGAAGACGAAGCCCATCTGGTGCGCCTGACGGTTGATCCCGCCATGCAGGGGCGCGGCGTCGGCAGCGCCCTGTTGGCCCACACGCTGCAAGGCTATCGCCAACTCGGCCTGCGCTGCGTCGCCCTCAACACCCAGGTGGATAATGTGCAATCCCAACGCCTCTACCTGCGCTTCGGCTTTGAAGCCACCGGCCAACGTTTCCCGGTCTGGACATGCCGGCTGTGACGGGTATAATGACACACGGCGACCGGCGCCTGGTTGGCGCGCACAAGCCCCTGCGAATGGCTGCGGCCGGTGTCCTCACCGCGCCGCACCGGGTAACGCGGCAACAAAAAAAGGCGCTCTCACCGAGAGCGCCTTCGATAGCGGGGATAGGATTCGAACCTATGACCTCCGGGTTATGAGCCCGACGAGCTGCCACTGCTCTACCCCGCAACAACAGAAATGAACTATAACCTGGTTTAGGCGCGTTGTCAAATGAAAATTGCCGATTCGGGCATTTTGCCGGGAAAAGACGGGACACGG
>JAYRVN010000492.1:0-14980 GCA_041918535.1 Chloroflexota bacterium | reverse complement strand
GTAGCTGAGTTGAATGGTCGTTGGCAGCAACTCTGGTTTTCTCAGCCTTGCCTGACCTGATTTTGAGTGCGAATACCCATCACCGAGAAATTTACAGTTGGAATTCTTTGGGTGTCAAGTCGATTTTCCGACCAGCCATCCAGACTTTGCGTTTGTCAAGGTCGATCTTCAAATCGGCACAGGTTAGCAAATTGGAGTGGGACGTTGCGCGACTCGCGTACACTATGCGCAAGGTCGCCTCGATTTGAGCAATCAATATGTGTGGGTCAGTGTCTTTTGGAAAATAGTGATCGGCACCAATCTTGAGACCTATAACCTCATCTATCACCTCAGTGAAGACAGAAGTAAGCATAATGATCGGAATATAGCGCTCCCGCTTACGTAATTGCCGGCAGACTTCCCAGCCGTCCAGTTTGGGCATTTTGATGTCCAGTATAATGAGATCGGGGGCTTCCGATTCGGTCAGGGCCAGTGCTTGTTCGCCATCTTGGGCTACGACGACGTGGAACAAAGCGCGTTTCAACATGGGTTCTAGGTAAGATATTATAGAAAGGTCATCGTCCGCCAGTAATATTTTTGCTTGCATCGAACCCTCCGTGCCACGTTGGGCATTGTTTTGTAGATATGCGGCCACCATTTCAGGGATGTAAACCAGGACGTCTAGTTTTCCTTCACGACATGACTGAACCACATCTGATAGCAAGTATGGACCCCGGCTAGATGAAAATGAAAATGGCCCTATTCACCTTTTCAGGGCTAATTGTAGCTCATAACCGACTTGCGCAAACAGTATGTTAGTATTGGCGCGGCGAAGAAGATACTCAGGGGATGAGAGAGAGGTGGGCGAGAATCGGCCGATTATCTCCCCACTGTTCCCCAGCATTTAGCAAGGGCAAGCGCTCCAACGTCACCGGATCATACCAACCCACGCTCAGCGGGTAGTCGCCGGGCGGCGCGTCCGGCGGCAAGGTCAGGGCAAAGGCGTCCACCACCACTTCGCCGGGCTGCCAGGCGGAGGTGGGGTAGAAACCCACACACGGCGCGCCGTCCCGCTGAGCCAACAACGGTTGCCCGCCCAGGCCGCTGCCCAGATGGGCAAAAGCCGTCAGGTCGCGCCCAACCGCCGCGCTCGTTTGCCAATAGAGGGTGACAAAAAGCGACTCCCCGGCGCGCAGTTGATCGTCGCTCCAGTCAAAACCGAGTAAGCTGATGCCGGACTCAAACGCCGCCGGATAGGGCTGGGACGGCGCGGGCGCGACTGCCCCGGCCGGTATCTCAATGACGCTGCCGCCGGTTTGAAACAGGTCGGCTGCCGGCCAGGTCACGGTCGCCTGGGGATAGAGCGCCTGCAATTTGGGGATGGTTTCGGCGTCTTGTCCGGAGATGACGACATAGGTGGTGCGGGTGGGGCGGCCGTGGGGCAAGGGCAGGCATTTGCGAAAATCCATGCGCCGCACCGGCGTGTCGGGCAGGATAAAGGCAAAGGCGGCGATGTCTTCCGCCTCCGGGATGCGCTCGACAAAAACCGGCTCCCCGCGCGCCCGCGTGACGGCCATCTGGGCGATCTCGACCGGCGTGGTGGTGAATTGTTGCCGCAAGTTGGGCGTGGCGGGCCAGCGCACAAAGAGCAGGTAGGTGTGATACAGGAGGCTGGCGGCGACGAGCGTCAGGGCGAGAGGGGTGAGCCAGGCCGGTGAACGCCCGGCGCGGCAAGTGACCGTTTGGGCCTGACCGTAAATCCAGGCCCAACCGATGGCGACCAGGTAGGCGGTGGGCGGGGCGATGCCGATCATTCGGCCGATATTGGGCGCGCCTTCCGTCAGCCAACTGGGCAGGGTCATGATGAGCAGCCAGGCGATGACGAGGCGCGCGGCGGCGGAACGCGGTAATCGGATGACAGCCCAAGCCAGGCCAACCACGAGGCCGATAGCCTGGATGGGGTCGAGCAGCGGCGCGCCCGGGACGCCGTTTTTCGGGTCATAGCTGCCTTCGATGAAGAAGACGCGCAGGATCATGCGCGTGTTGTAGGTCAACATCGCGCCGCGTGAGGCAAAGGCCGCGCCGGGGCCGGTGCGTGTGACAATCCCGGCCCGACCGGCCAGCCATTCCGGGTTGGTCAGGAAGAAGTGCAGCAGCGGCCAGACGCACAGCGCGGCGCTAAGCGTGAGCGCCGACAGCCCTTTGAGCAGGGTTCGGCGTTGAGCGGGCGCGGCCAGAGCCAACTCTTGCACGGCCATGAAGGCGGCCAGGGGCAGGAGAAAGCGCATGTGCAGGCCGTTATATTGGGCCAGTCCGGCCGTCAGGCCCGCCAGCAGCCAGCCGCTCCGGGCGTTTTGGCGGGCGGCGCGCAGGAATTGCCAGACGAAAAAGAGCGTGGCGGCGGGGGCCAGGCCGGGTTCCATGCCGATTCGGCCGATCGTGACATAGAACAACGAGTAGGCCAATACCACCGCGCTCAGGCGCGCCGTCAGTCGCCGGTCAGGTAGCCGTTCAGGGGGGGCGAAAAGGAGCCGTCCGCAGGCATACGCCAGCGGCAGGCTGATGACGCCCGCCAGCGCCGGCATTAGCCGCCCGCCGGTAACCGTGGCGAAGCCCAGCCAGTGGGCCAGAGCTGTCAGATAGGCCGGCCCGGCCGCCGCCCCGCCGAAGGAGGTGGGGTAGTACACCGGCCAGCCGCTGCCGCCGTTCAGCAGCTCCCGCGCCCGCAAGCCGAACCATATTTCATCGAACCAGGCCGCCGGCGGTAGACTGTTTAGCGCCGCCAGTCGTAGGAGCGCGCCTAACAGAATGATACCCGTCAGCCCCCAGAGCGAGAGGCGGTTGACTTGGCTGCGCATAGACATCAAAACTGCGGGATGCCGGGCAAGGTGAAGTGGAAGGCGCTGCCGCCGCCGGGGGCGTCCGTGGCCCAGATGCGTCCGCCGTGGGCTTCGACGGCCAGTTTGCAAAACGTCAGCCCCAGACCTGTGCCGCGCATCTGACCGCCGCCGGGGTTGAAGGTGACAAAACGCTCGAAGATGCGTTCGCGTTGGTCGGCGGGAATGCCGGGGCCGTCGTCGGTGAGGGTGACGCACAGGCCGGCTTCGTGTTGGCTGAGGGGCGGTTCGCGTGTGAGGCGCAATTGCACATGCCCGCCGCTGGAGGTGAATTTGAGGGCGTTGTCGAGCAAATTGATCAGCGCCCGGCGCAAGATTTCCTGGTCGCCCCAGACCGCCGGCAAATTATCGGCCGAATCCAGGGTCAGATGAATGCCGCGCTGTTGGGCCAACGGCTGCATATAATCCAGCACATCGGCGGCCAGGGCAGGCAGACGCATAGCTTCGGCGTCAATGACGAACTTGCCGACTTCGGCCCGCTGGATGTCCATGAGCGAATCCACCATTTCCAGCAGGTTGCGGCAACTGCGGCGCGCCACCTCGAAGAGATCGGTCGGGTAAAGGCGGGGCTCAGACCCGCCTCGCCGCTCCAGCAGGTCAAGGGCGCTGCTGAGGGTGGTGATGGGGTTGCGCAAGTCGTGGACGATCATGCGGGCCAGGTCGGCGTGCCATTCGCTGCGTTCGCGTTCTTCGGTGATGTCGCGCCAGACGATGAGCCAGCCCATCAGGTGATTATTTTCGGCCGAAACCGGCGCTTCATTCCGCGCAATGAAACGACGCTGCCCGGCCACGAGTAACGGATAAACAGTTGAGCGCGCTGCCGGAAAGCCGTCGGTCAACAGCCCGTCCAGCAATTCCGTCAACTCCTCGCCGGTATACCCCAGGCTGCCGGCAGCCGCCGGTGGTAGGGGGCGATTCAAAAAGCTCTCCAGCGTGCCGCCCAACCAGGTCGCCGCCTTCGGGTTAATCAACATGATTTGTCCGGCGCGATCCAGCAGCAGCACCCCTTCGTCAATCGAAAAGAGCAACGCCTGAAGCTGTTCAACCCGCCGAGCCAGCGCCTCATCGGTGAGATTGAACAGACGCACGCTTTCGCCGTAACGTTGAGCGTTCTGGATGGCTGCGCTAATTTGCCCGGCCACCGCCACCAGCACTTCGCGGTCCCAGCGTGAGAACGGCGCCGCCTGCGTCAACTTTTGCAGCGCCATCGCCCCGATCACTCCTTCGCTGGTGATCAGCGGCAGCCCAATCCAGGCCCTGGGCATAGGCGAGGGCAAGCTCAGCGCGTGTTGCTGCGCATAGTGCATATTGCCGGCGTCCAGTTCCAGCACAACCCCTTGCGTCATCACCCAACGGGTCAAATCATCCGGCGTGACCGGCGCGAGTTCACCGCCGGTGGTCGGCCGTTGCCACTGCCCATCAGCCTGGCTGAGCGTCAGGGCGAAGGCGTCGTTAGGCACCAGGGAGGTGGCTAACGCCTGGCTTTGGGCCAACACACCGGTCAAGTCCAGGGTCTCGCGCAGGCGGCCGGCTGCCTGATTGAGAGCGGCAAATTGGGTCAACCGATGCTCTAACACAAAACGACGTTGCCAGGCGGTCCAGGTGACAATGGACAGGGCCGCCATGCCGATGGTCAGCACCACAAAAGCGGGCACCGTCATGCGCACGGAAGCGACAAAGACGACAAAAGGCACGGCCAGGGCGGTGTGTCCCAGCGTGAGGGCCAGGCTTTCGGCCAGATAGTTGAGCAGAGTTTGCCCGGACAGCCGCCAGAAGACGCCGGTAAGCAAGGTGTGTAGGCCCATAAAGACCAGCGCCAGCGCCGCCGGCACAATCAGGTTAGCTGCGGGGGTGGGCGTTCGGTTGAGCAAGAGCTGAATGAGGCCGGGCCCGCCGCCCGGCGGGGCGTAGATGAGACCGGCCAGCCCGATGGTTAGCAGCAAGACGATGCCGTTGCCCAGGCGTTGCCGGCGGGGTTGAGCCGGGGCGGGCGTGGCGCGCCAGAGCGGGTTCCAAAAGGGTCGCCACAGTTCAGCCAGCGGAATAGCCAGGGCGGCAGTCAGCAGGGCGCCGGGCAGGCTGTTGATGAGCAGGCTGCTGATGGCGACGACCGGGGCCAGACCGGTTGCGCCGATGGAGAGGGGGGCGCTAAAGTTCAGGCTGATGACGAAGAGCAAGAGGGTGAGGACGAGTTGCGGGTTGACGTAGCCCTGGGCGGGCAGCCAGATGGCGAGCAGCAGGACGATGAAGAGGAGCAGCCAGGCAGAAATTCGGCCGAATCCCCGCCATCCCCAATCTACCCAAACCCTTAGCCTTGCCATCGCCTTCCAGTATAGCACACCTGAAAGACGCTGCGCAGATGAGCCTTGCCCGGCCAGACCTTCCCCGCCGCCGGGCTTTTGGCTATACTTCCTCCCCTATGCGTGCGCTCAGGTTTCTCCTTGTGCTGTTAGCCGGCGGCGTTGCCTGTCAGGCTCAGCCGCCGCTGCCCGGAGACATTCCCACGCCGTCGGCTACGGTCGCGCCCACCCCGCGCATCGGCGTTGATCTGGTCACCCGGATACCGCCGACGCCCGCCGTGGTGCAGCTCACCCCCACCCCTTTGCCGACGGCCAGCCCGACGCCAACCCCGACGCCCATCGTCTACGCCATTCAAGCGGGCGACACATTGTGGGATGTGGCCTATTTACACGCCACAACCCTGGATCAACTCCTGGCGCTCAACCCCAACGTGCGCCCGGACGGGCTGCAAATCGGCCAGAATATCATCTTGCCGCCGCCTGCCACGCCCGTCTGGCAGGCCGGCGACAGCGCGCCCATCCCGCCGTCTGTCGAGGTGGTTTCGCTGCGGCTTTATCGCAGCCCGGTGGGTAGCGGCTGGATTTTGGGCGAGGTGATCAATCGGGGTGAGCAGCCGGTGGAGAATGTGTCGATTGGCCTGGGGCTGCAAGATCGGCTCAGCGGGGCGAGTTGGTCGGCCACGGCCTGGGTGACGCCGGGGATTGTGCCGCCCGGCGGCAAGGCGCCCTTCGGCGCGTTGGCAGCGGAGTTGCCGCCCCTACCGGTCACGGGTGAGGAAACTGTGTCGCTGACGGCGTTTGTCGCCGGCGGTATTACCGTGACGGATTTGGGCACGCGTTATGTTGATCTGGCTGTAGTGGACGATTCGGCCGAATTGAGTGAGAATCGCGTGATCTTACAAGCCACGGTGGAGAACACAGGCGCGGTTTCGGCCGAACAGGTGCTCTTGGTCGCCACTCTTTATGACGCCGAAGGCAATGTCAGCGGCCTGGGCCAGGTCGTCGCGCCGGATAGTCTGCCTGCCGGCGGGCGGCAGCTCTTCCGGCTAAACCTGACGCCGCCGGGCGGTCAGATCGTTAGCTACCGCTTACTCGCCCAGGCGGTGCGCGCACAGGAATAAATCATCTCGCTCCGGTGTAACCCTCAGGAGAGGTATGTTCATCATCTACCTGGTCCGCATCTTAGCCAACTTTGTCATGTTCTGCCTGCTGGGGCGCAAACGCGTCTACGGTCTGGAGAATTTGCCCCCCAAAGGCTCGTATATCACCGTCTCCAATCATATGAGCATGACCGATTCCATCTTGCTCATCATCTCCGGGCCGCCGATAGAAACCCGTTTTTGGGCGGCCGAGAAGTGGATGCAGCATCCTCTAGGCGGGCCATTGTTGCGCGCCCTGGGCGGCATCGAGATTCAGCGCGGCGAGGCTGACCGCAAGGCAGTGCGCGCCGCCTTTGCGGCCATTGAAGCGGGTTTTCCTTTTGGCGTGGCGCCGGAAGGGACGCGCAGCAAGGTGGGGGCGCTCATGCAGGCCAAACATGGGGGCGCTTACCTGGCTACGCGGGTGAAAGTGCCTGTTTTGCCGGTGGGGATTGTCAATACCGACAAGTTTTTTGACAACTTCAAGCATTTACGTCGGACGACGCTGGAAGTGCATATCGGCCGGCCGTTTTATTTGCCTGATATCGGCCGTCGGGTGCGCCAGCCTGAGTTGCCGGCTTACACCCATTACATGATGATTCACATCGCCGCCTTGTTGCCGGCCCGGTATCACGGCTACTATGCCGATAGCCCGGCGCTCAAGGCGTTGCTGGCGGGCGAGGACCCCTGGCCGCTGTGCTGGACGGCCGAAGGTCTGACGCCGCCGGACGGGTTGGGGATAGAGGCAGGGGACGATTCGGCCGAATCCCGCCCGTGATCTCGCCTACGCTGCCGGCGGCGGCACAGGCAAATCCTCCACCGCCACACCCTTCCATTTCATCCCCTCATCTATCAGCATGATCGGGATGCCTTCGCGGATCGGGTATTTCATGCCGTTATCGTGGCACACCAACCAACAGTTGTGCGCCAGTTCCAGCCGCCCAGGATCATCGCCGTACTCTTTGGACTGCACGGCCAACGGGCAGCGCAAGATTTCTAATAGCTCACGGCTAATCGGTAGTTCATCGCTCATAGCTGTCAAGATTGCTCCACACGCTGATTCAAGTTGGCCGCCGCCCCGGGCGCTTAGGCCGGGGAAGATTCGGCCGAAATGGTACTCCCACAATATTCGCACACCAGACTATTCACCCCGCGCGGCGGCGCGGTCACCGGGGCAAAGCAGTGCGGGCATTGGCTGGGGAATTGCGCCACCACCGCATCGGCTTGCTTGACCTCGGCGAGGTACTCATCGGCGCGGTCTTCGTCAATGGCGCCGCTAGTGACGCGCTGAAGCAGGGCGGCCAATTCGGCCGAATCCCACTCCTCCAGCTCAAACTTCGCCCGCGTTACCGGCGCTTTCGGGCCGCACACCAACGCCAAAACCTCTTCCTTGCCCATCCCCAAAAAGCCGGCCTCTTCTTCCCCTTCCAGCGACTCCAGATCGTGCACCTCAATCGCCAGTAGCAACTTTTGCGTTTTGCTCGTCTCCGTATCGAAGAGGCCCAGCACCTTCTTGGTGGCGATTTCCTCGCGCTGTTCAAACAACAGCCGCTGATCAGTGATGAAGAGGATGCCCTTTGGCCCCTCGTCACCCTGTTGCCGCCATTGCGCTTCGCAGGCCGCAATCGGCGCTTCCGTCTCGCGCAAGGCAATATCGGGCGCTTCCTTCAACCGATCCAGCATCCAGATCGTCTGATCCGTCGCTTCTTGGACCTCTTTTAACTCTTCCTGAATGCCCTGATACATCTGGCGTAAAGCGGCTTCGGCGTCATTGATTTGTCGGGAAAGGTTGTTCAGTGTGCCCGTGGCGGAGGTGGATAAGGTGGCGTTGGGTTGCTGGGCCATTTGGCGCACCCGCTGGCGCGCTTGTTGCAGATCAACTTCCAGCGCCTGGCGCTGCTGCGCCAGATTGCTCTCCACGCGCGGGCGTAGTTGATCCCACTGCTGGTCCAACAAATGCAGCCTGTCTTCCAGATGGCCGGAATGCACATAACCGCGCTGGCGCAACTCATCTAGCACCAGCGGGAAATGGGCCAGCCGGCCTTCAATCTCGCCCAAATCGTCTTGCACGCGCCCCAACTGAGCCTGCGTCTCCAGGTTGGTCAATTGTGTGACGGCCATCTGCGTGGCCCCGCTGCCGGTTTGGCTGGGCGACTGGCCGACCATGCCCGCGCCAATAGCGGCGGCGGCGCCGGCCACGGCTGCGCGGGCGGCCACGCCGGCCAGGGAGGGCGCGCCGCCCGGCAGGTTCCGTCCCTGGCGTGCCGCCTGCCGCAGACGGTTGGCTTGCCGCGCCTGCCGCGCCGCTTCAATCACGGCGCGTTGAGCCGGCGTCGGGCCGTGCTGAAAGATACCGGCGCCGCCCTGGAAAGGTGGTGTCGTAATACCGCGCACAGCCCGCTTGAATTGCCGCCGCGCGCGGCGCGCCGCCTCATTTTCGTTATTCATGTCTGCCCTCCACCGATAGGCCCACCTGCTGACGCAGGTAAGCCTCCATAAACTCGTCTAACCGCCCGTCGAGTACGGCCTGGGTGTTGCCGGTTTCGTAACCGGTGCGATGGTCTTTGACCATTTTATATGGATGCAAGACGTAGGAACGAATCTGGTTGCCCCAACCGGCATCCACATTGTCCCCCTTTAGATCGGCCACTGCGGCCTCTTGTTTGCGGCGCTCAACTTCATATAGTTGCACTTTGAGCACCTTCATTGCCGTTTCCATGTTTTGGGTGAGCGAGCGTTGGTTCTGGCAAGTGACGACAATGCCGGTGGGCAGGTGGGTGAGGCGCACGGCGGTTTCATTTTTCTGAACATGCTGCCCGCCCGCGCCGCTGGAGCGATAGCGGTCAATGCGCAAATCCTTCTCGTCTATGTCAATCTCGATTTCTTCGGCGATGTCGGGCCAGACCTCGATTTTGGCGAAGGAGGTGTGGCGGCGCGCCGAGGCGTCATAAGGGGAGATGCGCACCAGCCGGTGGACGCCGCGCTCGGAACGCAATCGGCCATAGGCGTAAGGGCCGGCAACGGACAGCGTGACGCTCTTGACGCCGGTTTCTTCACCGGGGCTTTCATCCAAAACTTCCACCTCAAACCGGTTGGCGTCGAGCCAGCGCAACAACATGCGGCGTAACATGGCGGCCCAATCCTGGGCTTCAGTGCCGCCGGCGCCGGCGTGGATGGCGACGAAGGCGGGTTTGTCGTCGTGTTCGCCGGCGAAGAGGGTAGCAAATTCGAGCTGCCGGATTTCGGCCGATAATTCTGCCACCTCTCCCTCTAACTCAGCATAAAGCGTCTCGTCCCCCAATTCCAATAGCTCGCGCGTATCGTGCAAACGCCGCGCCGTGTGTTCCCACTGCTCAACCCCGCTGCGCAGTTCCGCAATATCCCGCATGATTTTCTGCGCGCGCTCCGGCGTATTCCAAAACCCCGGCTCGCCCGCTTCCGCCTCCAATACCTCAATCCGTTGCAGCTTGCCGGCTACGTCAAAGCCGCCTCCGCAATTCATCCAACGTCTGGTATAACAGGTCTAATTCTTCCAGTAACTTATCCATGCGTGTAATCCTATGGTTATTTCGTCTTAAGTTGATAAGGTCGGCCCCGACGCCGGGACCAGATGCGCCGGGTCTGTTTTAACCTTTGTTCTCAAACAAACCGTCAATGAACGTGTCGGCGTCAAAGGGTGAGAGGTCGTCAATGCCCTCCCCGGTGCCGACAAAACGCACGGGCACGCCCAATTCGCGGAAGATGGCGAACACCATCCCGCCTTTGGCTGTGCTGTCCAGCTTGGTCAGTATGACGCCGGTCACATGGACCGACTCCTTGAACTTGGCCGCTTGCGCCAGGGCGTTCTGGCCGGTGGGGGCGTCCAACACCAATAAAACCTCATGCGGCGCTTTATGAACGCTGCGCTGGCAGACCGTGTACACCTTTTCCAATTCCATCATCAGGTTGAATTTGGTATGCAGCCGTCCGGCCGTGTCAATCAGCACCAACCCTTTGCCGCGCGCGCGGGTGGTGCGAATGCCGTCATAGGCGATAGCGCCGGGGTCGCCGCCCGGCTGGCCGGCGATGACCGGCACGCCCGCCCGTTGCCCCCAAATCTCGATCTGTTCGATGGCGGCGGCGCGAAAGGTGTCGGCGGCTACCAACACCGGGTCTCGCCCTTTTGTCCGGTAATAATAGGCCAGTTTGCCGACGGAGGTCGTCTTGCCGGAGCCGTTGACGCCTACCACCATGACGACGGTGAGCAAGCGAGGGACGTCAATTTCAAAGGGAGGCGGGTCGGCCAGGATGGCGCGCAACTCCTGGCGCAGGACCGGCACGAGTTGTTCGGCGCGATACAATTTTTCCTGGGCGGCCCGTTGGCGTAGCTTGTCTACCACGGCCAGGGTGGTCGGCACACCCATATCCGCCTGAATGAGCAGCGCTTCCAGGTCCTCCCAGGTTTCGGCCGAAATGTCGCCGGTTCCCAAGACGTTGGCAATCTGCCCAAAGACGGCATGGCGGGTGCGGGTGAGAGATTGTCGCAGACGTTGAAACAAGGTGAACTCCAAAATGAAGAATTGAGCGGCCGACGGTTAGCTACTGACTGAGAGCGACGATTTCCCCATCGGCCGATAATTGTTCGACGCGCAACCGGGCCGTTTCCAGTTGGCTCGCGCAATGCGCCGCCAGCTTTTGCCCGCGTTCATATAGCGCCAACGCCTCATCCAGGCTCAGATCGCCCATTTCCAGCCGGGATACGGTTGATTCCAGTTCCTTCAATGCCGCCTCAAAGGTTAATTCGTCCATAGTCTGACTCGGTGAAGCTGTTAAACGGCCTCGGCCGCTTCCACGCGCAGGCTCAGTTGCCCTTCAGCCAGTTGCGCCGTCAGGCGCTCGCCCGGCGACACCTGGCTCGCCTGATGCACAATGCGCCCGTCCGCCTGGCGCACAATGGCGTAGCCGCGCGCCAGCGTCGCCAGTGGGCTGACGGCATGCAAACGGGCTTCGGCCACGTCCAGCCGCCCCCGGCGTTGTTGCCAGGTGAGGGTGTGAGCGTGGTTCAGCCGGCCCCAGAGCTCGTCCAGGCGTTGGGTATGGTTGCGAATACGCGCCTGCGGGCTGAGGTGGCCCAGGGCGCGGCCGGCCGACTGCAGGCTGCGACGACGTTGGTCTAGCCAGACCTGTAGGCGATGGTTCAGCGCGCCGGATAGTCCGACGACATAAGCGCGCAATTCGGCCGAATCCGGCGTCGCTAATTCCGCCGCCGCCGAAGGCGTTGGCGCGCGCACATCCGCCACGAAGTCGGCTATCGTAAAATCCACTTCATGCCCAATGCCGCTGATCACCGGATGCCGCGCCGCAAAAATCGCCCGCGCCACACCCTCATCGTTGAAGGCCCATAAATCTTCCAGCGAACCGCCGCCGCGCGCCAGGATGATCACATCGATATCGTCGCGGCCATCCAACCATTGCAGCGCGCGGATAATCTGCGGCGGCGCTTCGGCCCCTTGCACCAGCGTGGGGGCGATCAGCACGGCCGCCAACGGATAGCGCCGCCGGAGAACGTTCAGGATGTCGCGCAAGGCAGCGGCGTCGGCCGAGGTCACAATGCCGAGCCGGGCCGGAAAAGCGGGCAAAGGCTTTTTATGCGCCTGGTCGAATAGCCCATCGGCTGCCAGACGTTGCTTCAAGCGCTCAAAGGCCAGGGCCAGATTGCCGCGTCCGGTGGGCAGCAGACTGGACGCGATCAGTTGGTAGTTGCCGCCCGCTTCGTAGACGGAGATTTGCCCGGTTGCGCGCACGGCGTCGCCATCTTGCGGTTGAAAAATAAGCCGTTCGGCGTTAGAGCGCCACATGACGCAGGAGATTTGCGCGCCGGCGTCCTTGAGCGTGAAGTAGAGGTGGCCCGACCGTGCCGGCCGAAAATTGGAAATCTCCCCCTCCAGCAGCACGTCGCGCAAGCGAAAATCCACCTCAAACATCTCGCGGATGTAAGTGGTGATCTGGCTCACGCTCCAGACGGTGGATTCGGGACGGTTTCGGCCGAATGTGAAGCTCATGCGCCGGATTGTAGAAAGGTTTGGGCAAATGGGCAACACGCCGACTGTCAGATGAGCAGGCGCTATCAGCCTGGGCCAGAAATGGTTGTCAATTGACCGGGTAGGTATAATCCCACCGCTTGCCCGGTCAGCCTGTCAGATGGTCGGCGAAGGATGGACGGATGAAATTGTCTGTGATTATGCCGGTATACAACGAACGTCAGTTCATTGAGGAAGCCGTCCGCCAGGTGGCGGCGGTGAAATTGGCGGATGAAATATTGGTTGTAGATGACGGTTCCACCGATGGCACGCGGGATTTATACCCGGCCATACAAGCTCTGGAGCCCACAGTGCGCGTTATCTTGCAGTCCCACAATCAGGGTAAGGGCGCGGCAGTGCGCGCCGGGTTTCAGCAAGCCACAGGCGACATTTTGCTGATTCAGGATGCCGATCTGGAGTATGACCCGCGCGACTATGCGGCTTTGATTCGGCCGATTGTTGAAGGCCGCGCCGATGTCGTGTATGGGTCGCGGCTGCGCGGCGGCCCGACGCGCGCCATGTTTTTCTGGCACATGCTGGGCAACAAATTCCTCACCCTCGTCACCAACATCCTCTACAACGCCATCCTCACCGATATGGAAACGTGTTACAAAGTTTTTCGGGCGGATGTGGTTCGCAGCCTGCCCCTGCGCGCGCGCGGCTTTGAATTCGAGCCGGAGATCACCTCCAAAGTGCTCAAACGCGGTCATCGCATCTACGAAGTGCCGATTTCTTACTACGGTCGTGAATTCACCGAAGGCAAGAAAATTCGCCCCTGGGTGGACGGCCCCAAAGCCCTGTATTACTTGCTGAAATACCGTTTCGTGGATTAGCCCACCAACCGACCGGCGGATGTGACTCATGTCCAGAGCAGGGGGATGGCGTCGCCAAACCATCCTGGCAGGTTTGGTGTTAATCGGCGTGTGGACGCGCGTGCCGGGGTTATTCCACAACACGTTTCAGGCGGATGAGGCGCTTTTCGCCACCTGGGCGCGTCTAATCGCCACCTGGCGCGATCCGCTCCTGCGGGCCGCCCTGCCGGACAAACCCCCGTTTCTCTTTTATGTGCAGGCCCTGGTTTATCCGTTGGTTGGGCCGGTAGATTGGGCGGCGCGATTGCCCAACTGGGCAGCCTCCTTGTTGGCTATCCCTTTGACTGCCCAATGGGCCTGGAGGCTCTATCGAGAGCGACTGACGGCGCTGCTGGCAGCCGGTTTGATGACCCTTTCGCCGCTGGCGATTCAGTTTGCCCCCACCGCTTTCCTGGACCCCTGGCTCATGTTATGGTTGTTGGCGGCGTTGGCGTGGCAGGGACGGGGCGGGCGTCACGCCGCCTGGTCGGGATTGGCCTTCGGCCTGGCCGCAGCCACCAAATATCAGGCCTGGTTGTTCCTGCCGCTGGCGCTGGCCCTGGGCTGGCTACAGTTATGGGATCGCCGAGCCTGGGGGCGTTGGCTGATCGGGCTGGCGGGGCCGGTAGCGCTGGCGCTGTGGTGGGGCGGGCTGGGGTTGGCGGCGCGGCAATGGGCGGGTTATGGAGGGATTCGGCCGATTTTTAGTTGGGAATTATGGCCGCGTCTGGCTGCCTGGGGCGATGAGTTGCTCACGCTGGTCGGTTCGCCCCTTGTCGGTTTGGCGCTGATCTTGGGCCTGCCTTTGTTCCTGGCCCTGCTCCTTCACGACCTGGATCGCCCGACGGCGTTGGATCAGATGTTCATCTTGTTTGTCGGGCTGTATCTGGCGGGGCACTGGTTCACTTCGGCGGCGGTGACGGCGCGCTACTGGCTGCCCTTGTTGCCGGTGTTAGCGGTGCTTTTCGGCCGATTCGCCGCCCGCCTGTTAACCTTCATGCGCCTGCCGCCCACACCCGCCCTTCACGCCCTCCTGTTGGTGGCGTATGTCGCCGCCATGGCCCCTGTCGCCTGGCGCGCGCGGGCCGGCGCTTATCCGGTCGGCGGCTCTCCCCAGGCGGATAGCGGCGCGGCGCAGGTGGCCGCCTTTCTGGCAGATGCGCCATACGGCACTGTGTTGTATGATCACTGGTTCAGTTGGCATTGGCGTTATTACTTCCTGGAGCAACGGGTGTTCGTCAGTTGGTTTCCTCACCCGGCGGCGCTAGTGGAGGATTTGCGCGTTTTTGCCGATGAACGGCGTTTCATCGTGTTGCCAAACGATGATCGCAGCCTGCCGGTGCGCCGGGCGTTGATAGACGGCGGGTACACTTTAACCCCGGTCTTCCACACCACAGTGGAACCCGGCCTGACGCTTTACCAGGTGCGACGAGGTCTTGCCTGGAATTTATCTGAAGCCTATGGAAATCGTGTGGCGGATTCGGCCGATTCCATTCATCTTCAACCATCGAGCAGCCTATGACTAGTTCACGTAGAATGGCCCTCAGAGCACGCCTCTCGGCTTTCGCGCCGCCGGCTATCCTCCTATTCCTCATCTTCTTTATCTATAACAAAGTCATCTTCCGCGGATTCATTTTCGCTCGCGGTGACATCTACCTCTACTTCTATCCCTATTGGACGGCAGCCCGGCAAGCCTTGTTGGCCGGCCACTTGCCGCTGTGGAACCCCGACCTTTTCATGGGCGCGCCGTTCCTG
>JAYRVN010000491.1:0-10178 GCA_041918535.1 Chloroflexota bacterium | reverse complement strand
TGAGTGGGGGTTGACGGCGACACGTTGGCTACAGAATACGTACCCACAGATGGCGGGCTTCTGGGCGTTGGTGAGCGAATTCGGCCGATTCGAGTTCTACCTGGCGCTCTTGCCCCTGATCTATTGGTGTTTGGACAAGCGCCTGGGAACTTACCTGGCCTACCTCGTTGCGGTTTCCGCCTTGCTCAACACCACCGGCAAAGCCCTCTTGCGCAACCCTCGTCCCTACTGGTTGCCGGAAGGGCGCGCCCTGGGTCAAGCGAAAGAGGTAAGCTATGGCATTCCTAGCGGTCATGTGCAGAGCGCCACAGTGTTCTACCTGGGTTTGGCCGCCTGGCTCCACCGTCGCTGGCTGTGGGTTGGCGCGCTGATCATCATCTTTTTGATGGCGATCAGCCGGGTCTATCTGGGCGTGCACTTTGTCCACGATGTTGTGGCCGCCTTCATCCTGGGTGTTCTCGTGTTGGGGGGCCATGCGCTCTGGCGGCGCTTTCTGCAAGAAAAGGTGCGCCACCGCATCCTGGGGCAACGCCTATTGCTGATTGTGACCGTTCCGTTGTTGGTGTTGGTTATTTATGCTGTTGTCCTCTTGCTCTTGGGCCCGCCGAGCCCTACAGTGAGCTGGGCGGCTTATAGCCGGGGGGCCGAAGTCGCCGGCATGGAAGACATGGCTCAGGCGGTAGGTATTCTCATCGGCCTGGGAGTGGGCTTTACCTTGGAGACTAGCTATGTTTGCTTCAAAGTGGAAGGCGAATGGTGGAAACGCGCCTTGCGCTATGTTGTGGGCATGGTCGTGACTATCGCGCTCTGGCGAGGGTTAGCGGTGGCCTTTGAGGCGATCACCCCGGATGGCTCCCTGTGGTTGGCGCTGCCTCTCCGCTTCATCCGGTATCTGCTCTTGGGCTTGTGGGTTGCCTATTATGCGCCCAAGGTGTTTGTGCGCTTAAAACTGGCCGGTAGCTGGCCTCAAACGGAGACGCCGTTCACAGTCGCCGGCGCTACAGTGCGTAATCCCAAGGAACCGAAATAGGCTGGTTCACGCGCTCACGGTTCGTCTGCTGCCTCCCCGGCCGCATAGCCAAAGCGCCACGGTACATTATCCATCAGCAAATCTTCCAGCCGCGCCCGGCGTAACTGCGTCAGGCGCGTTTCTATTTCCGTCAGGCTATCCCCGCCGAGCTTGTCGAGCAAAGCCTGCGCCAGAGCGAAGGCGACCATGGCTTCACCAACGACGGCGGCGCGGGGCACGGCGCAAAAATCGGAACGCTCATAGGTGGTGGGGGCAAGCTGACCGCTGGCTAGATCGACCGAGCGACGTGGGTTGAGGACGGTTGAGATAGGCTTCATGGCGGCGCGTACGACAATGGGTTCGCCGGTGCTTATGCCGCCTTCCAGGCCGCCGGCGTTGTTACTGGCGCGGCGCAATGTTTGGCCGTCGGCATCCAGGTAGATTTCGTCGTGGAGTTGCGAGCCAGGCGCGCCGGCCGACCGGAAGCCGGCACCAATTTCGACCCCCTTGATGGCGTGAATGCTGCCCACGGCTTGCATAAGTTGGGCGTTGAGCCGCCGATCCCAGTGGACGTGGCTGCCCAGCCCAGGCGGCGCGCCGAGAGCGACGACTTCAAAGACGCCGCCGACGGTGTCTTTGGCTTGCATGGCTTGCCAAATGACGGCGCGCAGGGCGGCGAGAGCAGCGGGATCAGGACAGCGCAGGTCATTGGATTCGGCCGAATCCCACCGCTCGCGATACCCCATCTCCGCCGCCAACTCCACTACCACCGACCCAATCTGTACTACATAACTGCCGATCTCCACCCCGCAGCGGGCTAACAACTGCCGACACAGCGCCCCCACCGCCACCCGCGCCGCTGTCTCACGCGCCGAAGCGCGCTCCAGCGCCAAGCGCAATTCGCCATAGCCATACTTGATCGCCCCAGTCAGGTCGGCATGACCCGGACGCGGCGTTGTCATCGGCGGAATCTCTCGGTCGCGCCATTTGGCATAATCCCGATTCAACAGTCGCAGGGCAATAGGGCCGCCTGTCGTGCGCCCAGCCATCACTCCGGCCGTGATTATGGCCGCATCCCGCTCAATCTTCATGCGGCCGCCCGAACCATATCCCGTCTGTCGGCGCGCCAGTTGGTGGTTAAGCGCCTCAATATCCACCGGCAAGCCCGCCGGCATACCTTCCAGGATAGCCGTCAACTCCGGCCCATGCGATTCACCCGCTGTCAGAAAACGCAACATACTCGCTCCTCTTGACACATAAATAAACACAGCGCTGTCTCGCGCCGCCGTCCGTTAGCCCCTCATGTTCCCGGCCCCACAAACTAACGCTTGACTCCCCGACTGCCAGCACATTTTACCTCACATGGCTGAACGTGGTAGAATGCACCCCAGCCGATCGGTCGGTGAGAAACAAGCTTACCGACCGGCGTAAGGAGCAGTCATGCGTAAAACAGCCTTCATCGTTATGTTTACCCTTTTCTGGCTTGTGGCCTGTGGGTCAGCTGGCAATGAGCCGGCGCTGGCGCCGGTCAGCTCATCGGCAGCGGCGCAGTCGGCGAACGGATATGCCGGCGCCGGAACGCCTGCAACCACCGACGCCAAACCCGACGTAGAACCGACCGCCGCCGCTCCGGCCATCAGTGTGGAAGAAGCCGCGCAGGTGCGGCCCGATGACCATGTTCAGGGCGCGGCCGAGCCGTTAGTGACTGTTATTGAGTATGGCGACTTTCAGTGACCGGGTTGCGCAGCGTTTGCACCGCTGCTTGCGCGTCTGGTAGACGCCTACCCCGACAAAGTTCGCCTCGTTTATCGCCATTTTCCGCTCACCATCCACGATCATTCGCAAAAGGCGGCTGAAGCGGCCGAAGCGGCCGGCGTTCAGGGGCAATTCTGGCCTTATCATGACCGGCTCTTTGAGCGCCAGGCCGAGTTGGCCGGCGCCAAGCCAGAGGTTGCTCGCTCGGTGTTTTTGGATATTGCCAGTCAGCTCAATCTGGATGTCGAACGTTTCACGCGCGAGTTGGATGGGGGGGTGTATACGGCCTTGGTCCAGCAGCAGGGGCAAGAGGCCATGGATCTGAACTTACCGGGCACGCCGTCCGCTATCGTTGACGGCTACCTGTTGCCGGATGTGCCCTTTGACTACACAGTCTGGCAACAGTATGTTGAGCAGAAGGTTCAAACCGCGCAGGTAATGGCAGAACTGGCGGATCGCCAATATGACGCCCCGCCGCTCATGCAAATTGACACGGACAAACGTTATTTTGCCCATGTGATGATGGCTACCGGCAAGACATTCACCCTTGAACTTTATCCCAAGTCTGCGCCGCTCACGGTGAATAGTTTTGTTTTTCTGGCGCAAGAAGGGTGGTTTGATGGCGTGATGTTCCATCGCGTCCTTCCCGGCTTCGTGGCTCAGACGGGCGATCCCTCCGGCACGGGCTTGGGCGGGCCTGGTTATACTATCGTCAATGAGATTGACCCGGCTTTGTCGCATAAGACGGCCGGCATGGTGTCTATGGCGAATTCGGGCCCCGATACCAACGGCAGCCAATGGTTCATCACGCTAGGTGACGCGTCCCATTTGGATGGCAGTTACACCCTCTTTGGCCAGGTGATAGACGGCATGGATGTGGTGAATGGGTTGACGCCGCGTGATCCGGATAGCGGTTCGGGCCTGCCGCCAGGGGATGTGATTCAGACGATCACGATTGAGGTCAAGGAATAGGGGATGTGGAGAGGGCATTGGTACCGTCTGGGGTTAGGGTTAGGGTTGCTATGGTTGGCGGCTTGTGGGGTGCAGTTGCCGGATGTTCTTAACCGAGCCACGTTGCCGCCGCCCACGCCGATGGGGGACACACTCACTTGGTTGGTCTCCTCGTATAACATCGAATTGTTGGCCGGTCAGCATGTGCCGGGCACGCAACTTTATTATCTGCGCCAGCGGGACAATGCCTACGATGTCAGTATTGACGGGCAGACCATCCAGAAACGCCCCGGCGATTCGTTTGCCTGGCGAGGAGTTGTCGCACCGGGGGTGTACGGAGTATATAACTTGCGTTTGCAGCCGGTGTATCTGAGCAACTTGCAGGTATCTGGCAGTGTGGCGTTGACGCTTTTTAATCCCAAGCCGGTTGAGATGTCGAGTCTGGCGGGGGTGACAGCGCCGGTATATATTCCGAGTGTGTTGGTGGACTATCGCGTGTCGCCGCAACGGGCCATTCCGGGGACGACGTACGTCTATCTGGGGTTGAGTGGGGAGTTTGTGCAATTGGCGCGCGCGGGCGGCGGGGCCTTGCCTTTGTACGCGAAGGGCGACACCCTGGTTTGGCAGGGTCAGTTACGGGAGAATGTGATGGTGCGTTACGATCTGGTCATCGGTTCGGCCGAATCGGATGGCACGCTCAACCTGCGTGGATCGGCGGCCGTGTGGATTCGCCCAACCCTGACCGCTGCGCCGCCGCCATGAGCCAGATCACCCTCGTCAGCTTGAACTTGCGCGGCACCGCCGACTCCTGGCTGCGCCGGCGCGAACAACTGGTGGCGCAGCTAATTGACACCGAGGCAGACCTGATGGCCGTGCAAGAAGTTGCTATGTTGTTCGGCCAGGGACGTTGGTTGCGCAATCAGATCAACTACCGTCTTTCCGGTTCCGCGCAACAACCCTATCAACTTGTCGTTAGCCGCCGCACCAATCTTTTCCACGGGTTGGTTGAAGGCGTGGGCATTCTCAGCCGCCTGCCCGTCATCGCGCATGACCGGTTGGCGCTGGCTGCCGGCAGAGTGGCGGCGCGGGCCAACGTGTTGTTGCCTTCCGGCGAGACGCTCGATCTGGTTACAGTGGACTTGCATAACGTAGCCGCCGAGCCGCAAGTGCGTGAAGAGCAGGTTAACGAGTTAATCGGCTGGCTCTATGACCGTAATCCGGTGGCGCATCAGGTGATCGCCGGCACATTCCGCGAGGCGCCGACCGGCGCGGCCATTCGTCGGATGAAACAGGTGTATCGCTCCGCCTTTGCTGAAGCCAACGGCCGCGAGCCGCTGGCAACTTTCCCTACCGCTTTGCATGAGACGGCGGGGCAGGGTGTGTGTCACGATTACATTTTTGTCTCAAAAGCGATTCGCCGTGTCTTGAATGCGCATTTATGTTGTCACCGACCCGATGCGACCGACGATCGGCTTTTCCCGTCGGCGCATGTGGGGATATGGACGTGTTTGGATGTGGGGGATGCGTAATTCGGCCGATTCGCGTGTACAATAAATGGCGATCTGAAGAAACTGAGAGCGTGGTAAGTCGCCAAGCTCGTCACGCTCGGCAAGGGAGTGAAACCAACCGTGAATGTGTCGCCGGCCGATGAACGGCCTACCTTTTCGATCATTGCCCCAGTTTATAATGAAGAGCCGGTCTTACCTGAATTGTATCGCCGCGTGCAAGCGGTCATGGAAGGCGTTGGGGGCGCCTGGGAACTGATTCTGGTAGATGACGGCAGCCGGGATCATTCGGCCGAAATTATTGCCGATCTCCACGCTCGCGACCCGCGCGTCAAAGGCATCAGTTTTTCCCGCAACTTTGGCTTCCAGATCGCCGTCACCGCCGGGCTAGATAACGCCGCCGGGGAGGCCGTCATCCTCACTGATGCCGATTTGCAGGACCCGCCCGAAGTTATCCCGCAGATGATCGCCAAATGGCGCGAGGGCTACGATGTCGTCTACGGGGTGCGGGCCAAACGGGAAGGGGAAAGCTGGTTCAAACTCTTCACCGCCAAAGCTTTCTATCGCTTGATTGACCGCATTACCGGCATTGACATTCCGCTGGATACCGGCGATTTCCGCCTGATGGATCGCCGCGTGGTGGAGGCCATCCGACGGATGCCGGAGCGCAATCGCTTTTTGCGCGGGATGGTGCCCTGGGTGGGTTATAAGCAGACCGGCGTTCTCTATGAGCGCAAGGCCCGCTATGCCGGCGCTTCCAAATTCGGCACAGTGCGCAAAATGCTGCCTTTCGCCGTCAACGCCATCACGAGTTTCTCCTATGTTCCGCTGCAATTGGCAACCTATCTGGGCTTCATCATGGCGGCTGTCAGCGCGGTTGGCATTATGGCTGTCATCAGCGTGCGCCTGTTCACCCCCCATGCCGAGCTATCCGGCCAGGCTACGACGCTGGCCGTGGTATTATTCCTGGGCGGCGTGCAGCTCATTTGCCTGGGCATCATTGGCGAATACCTCGGCCGAATCTATGACGAAGTGAAGAGCCGGCCGCTTTACTTGATCGATCGCACCTGGGGCCTTGACCGGGCGGAACGGACGCAGACCGATCGGGCGCGCTGACGGGGCCTGGGCGTAAAGATTGGTTTCGGCCGATTCCCAGGCTCGCGATCCCCCGACAATCTAGCTGAATCGTCTATAAGTCGGCCAGACGTAGGCCTCGCGTCGGTATCCCGCCCCCCCGCCTTGGGTTATAATGCAGGCTACGAGCCGGGCCTTCTGCCCGGCGCATAACTTTACTTGGAGTTTATCATTGTCAAAGCTCAATTCGGCCTTTCCCAAGTGGCTATGGTGGGCGCTGATTACGGCCCTAATGGTGACGGTTTTACTGGTATCAGGCTTCATGCTCAAGACCGCACAAGCCATCTTGCGTAGTCCGATCAACCCGGCGCGCGGCGGCGCTCTCGGTCAAATTGTTCCCGAAAGAAGCACACCTGCCGGCACTGATTTCCCGCCCATGGTCGGCGTGACCCCAGCCGCAAGCGGCGGTGTGGCAGCCACGCCCACCCTGGCGGCTCTGGCTACTCGCGTAGCCGAAGAGGAGCGCCTGACGGTGTTGGTATTGGGCATCGATCGCCGCCCTTACCAAACCTCTTTCCTCTCGCGCACGGACACAATGATAGTTTTGTCGGTAGACAAAGCTGAGAAGACGGCCAGTATGCTCTCGATCCCCCGTGATCTCTATATAGATATTCCCGGCTACGGTGTAGACCGCATCAATACGGCATTTCAGAAAGGCATGTCTTCCGGCGATCCGGCGGATGGCGCGGCGCTGGTGATCGCCACGATGGCGGAGAATCTAGGCATATTAATTGACCATTATGTCCTGGTGGATTTCAACACGGTGGTGAGTGTGATTGATAATGTCGGCGGCGTGCAGATACAAGTGCCGTTCACCATTTATGATCCCGAATACCCGGACAGTGCGTATGGGTTCGATCCGTTTTATATTGAGGCGGGTTGGCAAACGCTGGATGGGGCGACTGCGCTGAAGTATATGCGCACGCGCCATGCGGACAATGATTTCGGGCGCGCGGCGCGTCAACAACAGGTGATTTTGGCCTTTCGGGATCAGGTGTTGGCGTTAGGCGCCGGTCAACTGATCGCACGGATTCCGTTTTTTTTCACGGAATTCAGTAATGGGGTTTTTACGGATTTGACGATGGCAGAGGTGATTGAGGCGGCCCAAGCTAGTCAGGAGATTTCGGCCGAAAATATTCACACCGCCGTCCTCAATTATGATTACGTCCGTAACTTCACCTCGCCTGGCGGCGCCAGCGTTCTCATTCTGCGTGAAGACCGCGACATTAGGGAATTGGTGCAACACCTATTCCCCTAAACCTGATCCGCGCCGATCGGGCGCGCATTAGCCAAGGACAGCATGAATCGGCAACAGTTCCGGCAACAACTTGCCCGGCGTCCCCTATTACTCGATGGCGCGATGGGTACGGTCTTGCATAGTCGCGGGGTCGGCTTTGATCAATGTTTCGATGCGCTAAACCTGCGTAACCCGGCCCTCGTCGCCGAAGTTCACCGCCACTATATCGAAGCCGGGGCGGAGATGATCGAAACCAATACCTTTGGCGCCAACCATTTCCGTTTGCGCGAGCACGGCCTGGAGAATGCGGTGGCCCAGATTAACGCCGCTGCCGTCAATGTGGCTCACCGCGTCATCGAAGGCGCTTTCAAGCCGATCCTGCTGGCCGGCTCCATCGGCCCGCTCGGCGTGCGCCTGGCCCCGTTAGGACGCGTCTCCTTGCACCACGCGCAGGCTGTCTTTGCCGAACAGATCGCCGCCTTGCTGGCCCCTCCCGGCGTTGACCTTTTGATGATTGAGACCATGTCCGACATTGCCGAAGTCAAGGCGGCTGTGCAGGCGGCGCGAGAGATCAACCCCGACATCCCCATTGCCGCCTTCATGACCTTTTCGCGCGATGACCGCACCTTGTTGGGCCTAAATGCGGCGGAGGTCGCCGCCCGCCTGGCGCGCCTGGATATTGATATGCTGGGCGTTAATTGCAGCGGCGGGCCGGCGCAGGTTTTGCGCCTGATCGCCATCATGCGCGAGGTGGCGCCCGATGTGCCGTTGGGCGCGGTGCCCAATGCGGGTTGGCCGCAGCAAAGTGAAGGCGGCCGCATGAACTATCCGGCGACTTCCGGCTACTTTGCCGATTATGCGCACGCTTTTGTGGCTGTCGGGGCCAGATTGGTGGGGGGCTGCTGTGGCACGAACGACCAGCATATCGCCGCTATGCGCCAAGCGCTCGATAACCCTGGCCCCAGCCGTGTGGTTATCCCGCAGGTTAACCTCATTCAGGGCGGAGAGAGCGCCGTATTAGCCAGCGACCCGCCGACGCAATTGGCGCAAGCTTTGGCGGCCGGCCGCTTTGTCATCACGGTGGAGATGCGCCCGCCGCGCGGGATTGCCGCCCAGAAGATGCTGGCCGGGGCGACAATGCTCAAGGAGGCCGGGGCCAACTTTCTGGATGTGGCCGATAGCCCCTTGGCGCGGATGCGTATGAGCGCCTGGGCGGCGGCGCACCTGGTCCAACAGCAGATCGGTTTAGAGACAATTCTCCATTTCCCCACACGCGGACGCAGTCTCTTGCGCATTCAGGGGGATTTACTGGCGGCGCACGCCATGAACATCCGCAATCTGTTTGTTACCATGGGCGATCCGGCGCGGATCGGCGACTTCCCGGACGCGATGGATAGTTATGACATTGTGCCTACCGGTTTAATCCAAATGATTGCGCGGCAGTTCAACCTCGGAGTGGACAAAGCCGGGGCGCAATTGGATCAGCCGACTAATTTTGTGGTTGGCTGCGCGTTGTCTTTGCATCCGGCGAATCCTTTACAAGAAGCGCGTTTGTTGGCGAAGAAGATTGAAAGCGGCGCGAATTTTGCCCTGACTCAGCCGGTTTTTGATCCGGCGGCGGCGCGGGCGTTCATTCAGTTGTATGAGGCGGAGTATGGACCGCTGACTTTGCCGATTGTGGCGGGCATTATGCCTTTGTATAGCCGCCGCAACGCGGAGTTTCTCCACAACGAAGTGCCCGGTATTGACATTCCAGAGGAGTTTTTGCGGCGACTGCAAACGGCTGAAGATGAGCAGGCTGAAGGGGTGAAGATTGCTCAGGAATTGGCGCTGGCAGTCAAAGAGTTTGCGCAGGGGGTGTACTTTACGCCGGCTTTCGGCCGATACGATCTGGTTGCCGCCGTGATAGACGTTTTGTGTCCCTGAGCGCCGGGGCAAAAACGAAGCCACCAGCCTGAGGGCTGGTGGCCGGTGCTTACTTCCCGTCGGTTATACAGAAGCGCCCCCAAAATCATCGCGGTGAGCGGCCCTCTAAGGGTATCGGGCGACTTACGTCTGTGTAACCGACTTAATCTCATTATGCGCGTTGTCGCCCCAAGATGCAACGACAAACCTCATGCGTAAGTGATGACATTTGTCACTTGACACGGGATAGCGCGCGTTGCTGCCCGATCAGGCGGGGTAGAGAATGACGATCAGGCGTTGGGGGCCGTGCATGCCGACAATCAGGGTTTGTTCAATATCGGCCGATTTGCTTGGCCCGCTGATCAAGGTCACATTAGCCGGCCACTCCCCATTGCGCCCGGCGGTCCAGGTGAAAAGGTCACGGGTGAGCCGGTGGATTGGCAGCAAGACCACGTGCGCCGCCGGGGTCAGCGTCGCCAGGCGGCTACGGCCGGGCCCGCTGCTGACAATCAGTGTGCCCGTTTCGGCCAGAGCGGCTTGGGCGGCGCTAACCCCAATTTCGGCCGATTCATTCCACGCCCGCAGCTCCCCTTCCGCTTGACCCACCACATGCCAGGCCACTCCCGGCCAGCGCCCGCGCCAATCCAGGCTATCCAGGGGCGGCTCGGCGTTAACCACTCCG
>JAYRVN010000490.1:0-2503 GCA_041918535.1 Chloroflexota bacterium | reverse complement strand
GAAGATGCGGGTCGAGCGCATAGATGTCACTGTTGTGGCGCGCCGGGAGGGTGAAGGTGTGTCGAGGCCGGCGGCAGTTAAGTTTGGTGTAGTTGTAGACTATTTCGGCCGAAACGGTGTGTTTCGGCCGAAACTTTCACACAAAATCCACGCCGACGACAAGCCTGTCAGGCGCTATATAACAGACGCTCCCGATCGAACAGGCGCAACGCGATCACAATGCCTACCGCTGCCAAGATCAGGCAGCCCAGAATACTCATGATCAGCCCGGCTACCGGAACGCTGCCCGTCGTTGCCAGATGGCCCACCACCGCCGCCGTGCCGTAGGCCGGGATGAGATACAATATCGCCGATGTGGGCGGGGCAAAGGCCGCGGCCATCGCCGGGAACATGACGCCGAGCGAAAGCGGGGTCATGGCTGATTGGGCATCCTTGAACGTCTTGGTGCGCACCGCCAGGATCATCAGGATAACATTGACCGCCAGCGCCAGCGGCAAACCCACCAGGATCGAGCCGATTAACACTTCCAGCCGAATAACGCCCCCGCCGCCCAACGATTCGGGTAGAAAGTTCGTCGCCAGGCCGAAGGCGGCAAAGGTGAGGATCAGCGGCAAGGTGGTCATGGAAAAGACGGCCAGCAGTTTGCCCAGGAAAATTTCGGTGTCCGTAGCCGGAGTCACCAACAGCGATTCCAAAGTACCGCGCTCCTTTTCGCCGGCGGTGACATCAATGGCGATGAACATGCCGCCGCTCACCACGACGACAGCCACCAGAATGGGTAGTAGGAATTGGGAGGTGATCCCACCTTGCTGCTCCGGTGTGGTGAGTATCTCCTGTTGGGGGGTGACGGCTACCAGCAACGCGTTGTCTAGCCCGCGCGCGGCCAGCCGTTGACTGACGATGGTGTTGTTATAAGCCGAGATGGCCGCCATCACCCGGTTAATGTCGGTGCTGGTGGAAATCGCGTCGCCGCCGCCAGGGTTGACGAGTACACGGACGGTGACCGGTTGTTCATTGGCAACGGCGTCGGCAAAACCATCGGGGATGATCAGGGCAACGGGCGAATCGGCCGATTCTACCAGCGCTACGATATCCCCCGTGTATGGCTCCAAGGCGATATCCGCCGTCCGTAAGGCTGCCCGCAAACCGTCGTCCGCGTTCTCAATCCCCTGCGCCTTGACCGTCAACGTCTTAGCCAACGACTCTTCGGCGCGGTTCTCAAACACGTTTTCCAACAGAGGATTGAGAATGGCATACAAGATGCCGATAGTGATGGGCACTAGAAGCGCTTGACGCATCGCCTTGCGATCGCGAAAATTGCCCATCAACTCCTTAGCCCAGATATTCTTTATACGCGCCCACATGGATTCGCTCCTATCATTGGATCAGGCGCGCCCGGTTAGGCGCTGCCTGGCCTGTCGCCTGGTTGCCCGGCCTATTCGTGATCGCTCTCATAGTCGCTACGATCCAACTTGCCGCCGGCCAACTCCACAAAAGCATCTTCGAGATTGTCTTTGCAGGTCCGGCGCATCAAATCGGTCGGCGCGCCATAGGCCACAATCTTCCCTTCAACCATGATGGCGATGTAATCGCACAGGCGCTCCGCCTCATCCATATAATGGGTGCTGAACAAGACACAGCGCCCTTGTTCACGAAAGTGGCGGATGGTTTGCCGTGTCTCGCGCACCGCCATGACATCCAACCCATTGGTCGGCTCGTCCATAATGATATTGCGCGGGTCATGCACCAGCGCCCGCCCTAAAATCACTTTTTGGCGTTGGCCGCGGCTGAACCCTTCTGCCCGCCGCTCGGCAATATCTTCCATCTGCAATAGCGTGATGACGGCCTGCACCCGGTCTTCGAGCGCTTTGCCGGTCAGGCTATAGAAGCGCCCGTAGTATCGGAATTGTTCGCGCGGCGTCAATCGCGGATAGACGCCGCCGGCGTCTCCTTGCACGCCGAGCGCGGCGCGCGCGGCTTGCGCCTGGGTGATGATGTCATAGCTATCCACGCTGACCGTGCCCTCTTGGGGGGGGATCAGGCCGGCAATCATGCGCAGGGTAGTGGTCTTGCCGGCGCCGTTTGGCCCTACCAGGCCAGTAATACAGCCGTTGGGACAATCAAAGCTGACGCCGTCAACAGCTTTGATGTTGCCATAATGTTTCTTGAGGTTCTTGATCTGGATCATCTTATTCGCTTGTGGCCCCTCAGGCCGGGCGAGATTGCCGCGCCTTACATTCGGGGGGGCAGGTTATTATGAAAGGATCGTACCAGTCAGGCGATGTTTTTTCAAGGAAGTGGTAAGAGTCGGTTAGGGGGAAAGAAAAAGAGGGGAGGGATTCGGCCGAATCCCTCCCCTCTTTCTACTTAACTAGATGAACTTCGCGCTCAAGCGTGCCGACGGCGTAGCCGCCAGGTCAACTCTAGCGCGCCAACGAAGCCGGCCGCGCCCAACAGCGCCCACAGCCATGTGTAATTGGGGCCAGCCTGTGCGCCGCGTAAG
>JAYRVN010000489.1:0-16641 GCA_041918535.1 Chloroflexota bacterium | reverse complement strand
CCACCGTGTCGCTGGCGCGAATGCCGAGTTTGTGCTCTTGTTTAGCCACCGAGACGCCCGGCGTGCCCGCCTCGACCACGAAGGATTTGATGCCGGCGCGTCCGGCGGTGGGATCAACGGTGGCCCACACCACACAAAAGCCGTCCGACTCCTTGAGAGCCAGCGCGCCATTGGTGATGAAAATCTTCTCGCCATTGATGATCCATTCGTTGGTGGCTTGATCCAGCGTGGCCGTCGTGCGCATGGCGCTGTTGTCGGAACCGGCCATCGGCTCAGTGATGGCCATAGCGCCCCACTTGGGCGCGCCTTCGGTGAATTTGCCCAGGAAGCGTTGTTTCTGCGCCTGGGTGGCTACAGCCTCCACGGCAAAGCCGCCTAGCATGGGATGGGGCATGCACAGATATTGCCCGGCGTCGCCCCAACTCAACTCCTCGACCATGATAATGCTGCCCAAAAACGAGTAATCCACCTTGTGCTCTTTTGGCGTGCTGCCGTTGCTGCCGGACGCAGCCTTCTTGGCGGCGCGCGCCAGACTTTGCTTCATCATCTGGCTGGTGAACGGCCACATCATGTTGACGAAAGCCTCGGGGCGCTGGTGTTCGTTTTCGTCTAATTCGCGGGAATAGGGACGCATGGCCTGGCGGGTGACCATTTTAACCAAGTGTTGTTGGTTCTGGATGAATTCGGGAATCTCAAAGCTGATCATCGTTTTACCTATGGTGAGTGATGGGATAGGTCCACAAGAACTCAATAACTAGATGGTCGCCAGTCCGTCGAAGGCGGCGAAGCCGCGCGCGTTGCGCAACCACAATTCTACCGGATATTCGCGGATATAGCCGTAACCGCCGAGGATTTGGAGCGCGCGATCAGCCACGCTGATGACGGTTTTGTCCACGTAATGTTTCATGACGGTGACGGCGCGGGTGGCGTCCTGGCCTTGATCGAGTTGCCAGGCAGCTTCCCAGACCATCAGGCGCATGGCATCTATATCGGCGGCCATGTCGGCGATCATGAAAGCGATGGATTGACGGTGGGCAATTGGCTCACCGAATTGAATGCGCTGTTTGGCGTATTCGGCGGCGTATTCAAAGCCGGAACGGGCTACGCCGACAGCGGCTGCGCCGAGGGCAACGCGGCTATGGTTGAGGATTCGGCCGAAATCACACCCTTGCGCGCCGCCGAGCCGATTTTCGGCCGAAATCCGGCAATCCTTCAGCGTCACTTGATAGGTTGCCAGTGAGCGCACCCCCATCAGCTTGTCGCGCGGGCCGATGCTCAGCCCTGCCGTCTCTCCCGGCACCAGAAAGCCTTGCGTTACCCCCCCGTCATTGGCGTAGACCAGAATCATCTCCGCCTCACGCGCCAGCGGCACATACCGCTTCACCCCATTCAGCACATAGCTATTGCCCTCTTTGACTGCGGTGGTTGCCAGTTGGCGCGGATCAAACTGGTAAACGGGTTCGGTCAGGGCCGCCGTGAAGCGCGGCGGCTTTTCCTCGCTCAGGCGCGGCAAATAGGCGCGCTTCTGCTCCTCCGTCCCTGCCAACCAAACCGGAATCGCCAATAAATTGGGGGTCATCAACGCCAGGGTTGTCGCCAGGTCGCCCCAGGCGAACTCTTCCAGGGCTAATACGCCGGTTACGGCCGAATGCTCGCCGAATCCGCCATAGGTTTCCGGGATGAGCGCCGGCAGCACTCCAATCTCCCAGCCGGCCTGTAACACATCCTCAGGCATCTGACCGGACTCCTCTGCGTCGCGAAAAACCTTACGCACCTTCTGTTGGGCGTAACGTTTGATCGCCTCGGTAAGCATCTTTTGTTCTTCGTCAAGTCTCAAATCAAACATGGCTGCCTGCTCCTTGTCTTCCTAACCCATAGTCGCCGATTTACGGTTGAGGGCTTATCTCTGCTGCCGCAAGTCAGTGACCAGACTACATGAGGTCTTAACGGTCGGCTCTCGGCCTGACCAACGCATCGGTCATGCGCGCTACTCGCGCCATAGCCTGGACATCATGCACGCGCACCATATCGGCGCCGCGTTCAATGCCGATAGCCAGGGTGGCAGCTGTGCCTTCGAGCCGATTTTCGGCCGAAAGCCCGCCCAACACATGCCCGATAAATCCTTTGCGCGATGTCCCCAGCAGCACTGGATAACCCAGAGCCTTTATCTCGGCCAGGCCCGATACCAGGGTTAGGTTTTGTGAACTGGTTTTCCCGAAACCGATGCCGGGATCAAGGATGATGTTAGCCGGCGCGACACCCTGATTGAGCGCCATTTTGACCGCCGCCGCCAACTCCTCGCGCACCTCGCGCACTACATCGTCATAATGAAAATAGCCATAATACCCGCCGGATTGGTCATCCGCCTGGGGTTGTAAGCGTTTGCGCCCGTTGTGCATAATAATCACCGGGCAACCTGCTTCAGCCACGACCTTCACCATATCCGGGTCAAATTGCAGCCCCCAAATATCGTTCACCCAATCCGCGCCATTGTGTAAAGCCAGTTCGGCCGTGCTGGCGCGATAGGTATCAATCGAAAGCGGCACATCCACGACCTGGCGCAGAGCGCGCAAAACGGGCAAAACACGCCGCTGCTCCTCGCCCGCGCTCAACATCGGCGCGCCTGGGCGCGTACTCTCCCCGCCGATGTCCAGCACATCCGCCCCTTCCCCCACCAGCGCCTGCGCCCGGGCAACGGCGCGCTCCACCAGGCCGACACCCTCCCCCAGGCCGTCGCCGGAGAAGCTGTCCGGCGTTAAATTGAGAATGCCCATCACATACGTGCGCCGCCCCCACTCCAATGAGCGCAAGGAAGGATGGCGGCTGACCGAGTGGCGGGTTTGCATGCGCTTTAAACTCCGGCCCAAATCGGAATAGCCTGTGACCAACGCCGGACAGTTGTCGCGTCCACCTGGCGCGCCAACTCCGCCACGCGCCGGCCGGTGACCGGGTCTATAAAATCGGGCGCAATCTCAGCCAGCGGCAGCAAGACAAAGGCGCGCTCGCGCACATGCGGGTGCGGCAGCGTCAACCCCGGCGTGTTGAGAATACGCCGGCCCATGAAGAGCAAATCAAGGTCAATCAAACGCGGCCCCCAACGCGCCGACGGTTGTCGCCCCAGGTCGCTCTCGATTCTTTGGCAGATAGCCAGGAGCGTCTCAGGCGCCAGGGTTGTCCAGGCAGAGAGGCACAGGTTAAGAAAGTCAGGCTGCGGCACAGGCCCCCACGGCTGCGTCTCATACACCGGGGAGACCAGTTCCACGCGCACCTGACGCTCAAGCGCCTCGATGGCGCGCGTCAGATTGCTCCAACGATCCCCTTGATTTGTTCCTAGCCCAATTAGAATTTGCTCACTCACACAGGCTGCCCGCTTGAAGTTTGTCACCGATGACCAACCCGCTGCCTCAAAAATTGGATAGAATGTATAACGCAGCGCGTTAACTTCAATATAACACAGCGCCCGATTGGCGTCAACCCTTTGCCCGCGCGCCGAGGTTATGCGCTCAGGTGGTTTGACGTTCCCCGGCTTATTGTCTACAATGCCTTGAGCGATGATCCTGACGACTGAGCGCCTGGTGTTGCGGGAATTTGTGGCCGACGATTGGCCGGCCGTGCTGGCTTATCAGCAGGACCCGGCCTATCTGCGCTATTACGCCTGGACTGAGCGAACGGCCGATGACGCGCAAGCCTTCGTCCAGATGTTCCTGGCGCAGCAGCAGGAGTCCCCGCGCCGCAAGTTTCAGTTGGCTTCGACCCTGCGCTCCGATGGGCGGCTCATCGGCAATTGCGGCATTCGTTTGAAGTCGGCTGAGGCGCGTGAGGCGGACATCGGCTTTGAATTGGCCCCTCGCTTTTGGGGACATGGTTACGCCACCGAAGCCGCCCAAGCCATGGTGCAATTCGGCTTCACGGCGTTGCGCCTGCATCGCATCTGGGCCTGGTGCGTGGCCGATAATAGCGGTTCGGCGCGGGTGCTGGAGAAGATCGGTCTGCGCTGTGAAGGGCGCTTGCGTGAGAACGACTATTTCAAGGGGCGGTGGTGGGATACTCTGGTGTATGCTATCCTGGAGGATGAGTGGCGGGCGCAAAACGGCGTCTGGCCGGGGGCCTGAGAACGGGCTGGAACGGAAACGACAGGCTTATGCGTAAACGGCGATGGTGGTACGGCTGTTGGCTGGGTTTGGCGCTGGCGGTGGGGTTTAGCGCAGGGATGGTTTCGGCCGAATCCCCCCCTCCCTTGACTCCCCAACTTATCGCCCCCGGCGATACCTGGCCGGCGCTGGCCCGGCGCTATGGCGTAGCGGCGGCTGATCTGCAAGCGTGGAATGGCGTCATCAACCCCGGCCGCGAGCCGATTATGGGCGCGACTGTGCAGGTTCCGGCGGCGGGAGAGACAACCGGGCGTTGGATTCGGCCGATACGCCCCAGTCCCTTACTGACGGCGTTGCGCTATCGGGTGTCGCCGGGCAGGGTGCGGCTGGGAGTGGATTCGGCCGAAACCCCCTACCATTCCCTGCGCCCTATCCCCGGCCAAGCCCTCTACATGCCCGGCGGCGACGCCCCTCCCCGCGACCTGCCGACTGCCTTCACCGCCCTCGAACTTTCCCGCGCCCCGCTTCAGCCCGGGCGCGCCTTCGCCTTCCGCGCCGAACTCAATGCGCCCGTCGTTGTCACCGCCACCCTCGAAGCGCCTCTATGGGACGCCTTGCCCTTCAACGTCTTTCAAGAGGGCGCACACCTGGTCGGCTTGCGCGGCGTCGGCGCTTTCTACCCATTGGGGCCGCACGACCTGCGCATCCAGGCGGACGGGCAACTCTGGTCGCAACCCTGGCTGATGACGGCGGGCCAATGGGAGTACCAATCTTTCACCTACAGCGGGGCCGCCGCCCAGATTGACGCCGAATCCATGCGCCTGGAGCGCGAGCGCCTGCTGCAAATCTGGGGCCAGGCCAACCCGCAGCCCGGCTGGGGACAGGAATTCGCGCGTCCCATCACTGATTTCCTGTATATCTCCTCCCTCTACGGCACGCGCCGCTCCACCGACGGCGGCGCGACCTACCCCACCTACCACGAAGGCGTAGATTTCGCCGCCGCTGCCGGCGCGCCGGTCTACGCGGCGGCAGCCGGCCGGGTGGCGATTGCTGAAAACCTGTATGTGCGCGGCGGCGCCGTCATCCTGGATCACGGCCTCGGGGTCTACACCGGCTACTACCACTTGTCGGAGATTCTGGTGAGTGCGGGCCAGCTTGTGCAGATGGGCGATCGCCTCGGCAGCGTTGGCACAACCGGCCGCTCCACCGGCAACCATTTGCACTGGGACATGTTAGTGGCCGCCAGTTGGGTAGATGCCGACGCCTGGATCGCCGATGGGATGGGTTGTTGGCTGCTGATAGGCCTGGGACAGCCCTGTAACGGTTAGAGTGCCGGTCCTATAGTCATGTTGTGTGCACTGGCTGCCAGCCGAGCGTGGCGAGATGAAGCCTGCCGGCTAGCCGCCGGCCCGTGAATTGAATAGTGTGAGTTCTTGGCGTTGTTGTTCGGATAGGATAAGTACATCGTTGCTCTGTGCCGGATAGATTTCCGCCTTTGTCCAGAGTGGTTGCTGAACGCTAGTCGCTATACCGATTTTCACGCCCTTGCGCTTCAACTCATCTACAAGGGCTTGAGCTTCAAAGAGGAAGACACTCTCAATTACCCAAGGGCGCACTTGCCCACGGGAAGTCATCACGGCAGACTTCGGCCCTGTCAGGACAAGGTAGTAGTCTGGGAGAGTGTCGGGAGTAATATCCAGATACCCCTCCCGCCGGGCATACCACTTGATATTGACCGTGCGCTCTTTCAAGGGCTCGTTGCCGAAACGTCCATCAATGCTCTTATGAGAAGCCGATTCTACTAGCGCAATATGGAAGACTCTTGAGGCGATATATTCGCCGATGTGTCCAATCGCGGCCGGGCGACCAATCAGCGCGGTAATATCGCGTTCGAGCAAGTTTCTCTTCGTGATCAGTTCGGCAAGTTGTGTCAGATCGTTCATAAGTGATCAACCTCAATCAAACCAAGCGCTCGGCTGGCGGCCTGATGGTCGGGTTCAGGTGCGTAACGGATCGGCGGCGGCTGTATCCTGACACCACGAACCCACCCTGCTATAACGGTGGTCTAGAGGTCCTTGTGGCAACCGGTGGCAAGTCTCTGGTTGCACTGTTGGGAGGGCGTAGCTTGGAAAACCCATCGTGTGATGAAAGAGAAGGTGCTTCTTATCCGGTCCGCAACAAAGTCGTCACGGCAATGTCTTCGTCCACGGCTTCCCAATGAATCCCAATCCCGCGTGCAATTAGCCGCCAGTCTTGGCGCTGATCCGGCGTCGCGTCTCTTAAACGCGGGAACCACTCCAACGGTACGGACACTTCACGACCATCAGAGAGCCGCACAATCAGAGCGTCTTCAGAAAGGCGGACGTCTACCACAAGAACTGCGGTTGGACTAACGGGGGCTAAAGTGTTCATACCACTTCTCCAGAAAGAAGGCTGCTTTTTCTTCGACCAGTTGTCTGAGTTGCCGTATTTCTCTCGAATTATAGCCCACCGTCCAGACCAGCGATACCGGAGACAGCCAGAATTTGGCAGCATTTTCTGCCGTTTCAACATGAATATGGGGCGGTTCTTGACCTTCCTTGCTGAAGAAGTAAAACCGATGTGGGCCAATGGTCAAAACAGTTGGCACAGATTGCTTCTCAGGAGGTCAGCTTTTGAAAATGCTCCTTATTTGATCGACCTTAACTAAGTCGAGTATTCGGCTGGCAACAAACCGCATTTTTCGTAAAGAATAAAAAGGCATTGCCCGCTCCTAACTATTCTGCTAACTGCTTTGCCAAGCCTTCGCTTGAGAACCGAGTCCGAATCTTGCATGAACACAAGTCACGATGACGGGCATTGTAACAATACGCGGGTATAACGTCAACAAGGGGCAATGGCTCAAGTCGCATCTTGGTCGGCAAGGAGGCGCTCGTTTCCGGGGTGCTGCGACGCGGTGAGAACATAGGCTAAGGTCAGCGGGCAGTTAGCTGGCGTCGGCGCAATAGATACACCCGCGTTCCTCGGCCGCCACAATGGCCTGATCGGCGCTCCAAAAGATGTTCTCCGGCCCGATGGCTTCCAGCAAGCCGCCGCGCTCTAACATGCGTCTGACATCGTCGTGCAAGCCGGTCAGCATGAGCGTCCCGCCCTGGCGCTGGAGTTTTTCGTGCAGCGCGGCCACAGCTTGCAGGCCGGAAGTATCCACCAACGGCATCCCGCGCAGGGAAAGGATCAGCGCGTGGATATCTTTGACATCGGCAAAGGCTTCATTGAAGTTGCCGGTGGCGGCAAAGAATAACGGCCCGGTCAGATAGGCCACGCGCACATGGCGACACCGGCCGGCGTTTTCAATGCCGCGTTGGCGCAGTTTCTCCGGGTCTACTGCCTGAACGTCAATATCAATGCCGGCGCTCTGACTGAGGAACAACGCCCCGGAGAGGAACGCGCCTAGCAGGATGGCTTGCGTCAAGTCAAGCGTGATGGTAGCCAGCAGGGTGATCAAGAAGGTGACGATAGCCGTCTTGAACTGGTGGCCGAAAATGTAATGAATGGATTCCCATTCGTTCATCCGCCAGGCGGTGACGAGCAGAACGCCCGCCAAAGCCGCCAGGGGAATGCGCGACATGAGGGGGGCCAGGATGAACATGGAGGCCAGCAGGGCGATGGCGTGAATGATACTCACCAGCCGCGTCTGTCCGCCGGCTTTGATGCCCACACTGGTGCGCGCAATGGCTGCCGTGGCCGGCACGCCGCCGAAGAAGGGGATGAGGATGTTGCCCAAGCCCTGGGCGATTAACTCCTGATTGGCCTGTAGGCGAATGCCGGTCATATTGCTGGCGACGGCCCCGCAGAGCAGGCTTTCTACAGCGCCGAGGGCGGTGATGGTGAGTGTCGGGGCGACAAATTCGCGTAGACTGCTCCAGGGAATCGCGTTAAAGGTTAACCGTTGGCTGAGCAGCAAGGTTTGTGGAATGGCTCCAATGGCCGGCACGGGCCAATGCGCCAGGGCATTCAGGAGCGTGGCGAGGATGATGCCTAGCAAGGAGGCGGGGAAACGGGCATTCCATTTTTTAGGCCAGAGCAGCATCGTGGCAATGACCAGTCCGCCCAGGCTGACGGCCCGCCAGTCGGGGGTAAAGCCGCCCCGGAAGTAGGCCAGAAATTTGAGGGCGGCGGAGTCGGCTTTGGCTGTTGGCACGCCGAGGAAGTTGTCCATTTGCCCGATGGCGATGATGAGGGCTATGCCGGAGGTAAAGCCGGTGATGACGGGGGCGGGGATAAAGGCGATGAATCGCCCCAAGCGCAACAGGCCGATGAGCGTTAGCAAGACCCCGGCGAAAGCGCCCGCCACCCAAACGCCCGGCAAGCCATATTGGTTGGCGAGCAGGATGAGCACCGCGCTCATAGCGCCGGTCGGCCCGGAGATTTGGTAAGGCGCGCCGGACAGCAGGCCGATGATCAGGCCGGCCAGAATGGCGGTGACCAATCCGGCGGCGGCGGAAGCGCCGGAAGCTACGCCAAAGGCCAGGGCCAATGGCAAGGCCACCGCGGCCACGGTAAACCCGGCCAGTGCATCTTGCCGGAATTTGTCGGCGGTGTAGCCGGTGAATTCAGTTTGAATGAGTTGGCGCAAGGAACGACGAGACATAAGACACCGTGGGTGAAAGGGTTATAGACGAATGAATGTTCGTCCGCCTATGTCGGACGGATTTTGGATGGAAACCAGGCTGGGGGAGCATTTCGGCCGATTCGAACCCCTCCTTCTCGTCCCGCTAAACGCCGCCTAAACATAAGCCGGCGCAATTCTAGCCGGATGTCCCAGACCGGTCAATCGGCGCGGGCGTCGGACGGGCGCAGGCGCGTGCGACTCTGGCATCTTTTAGGATATAATTAGGCATGTCGCAAGGCAAATATAGCATAACTGCGCCTGACCTCCGGGTGGGCGCGCAACATTGACACGACACGAGCAGGCAAGGAGATTCCCCCATGGCGACCAGAGAACGCATTAAAGTTACTTATTCGATGTTAGGCAGCCCCAATCCATTATTGGATCAATACTTCGATGAAGCGGTAGCCGAGGCTAAGGCGCATTTCGGCCGAACCTTTCCTCTATGGATCAACGGCGCGCCCCGCACCGCCGAGAAAACTTTCACCAAAGTCAGTCCGGTGGATTTAGACCTGGTGATGGCCCATTTTTACTATGGCACGGAGCGCGACGCCAACGACGCCGTGGCGGCGGCGAAGGCGGCCTTCCCCGGCTGGCGCAGCACCCCCTGGCAAGAGCGCGTGGCTTTATTGCGCCGGGCGGCCGACCTGATGAGCGAGCGCCTGTTCGAGATCGGGGCCGTCATGAGCCTGGAAGTCGGTAAGAACCGGCTGGAATCGTTGGGGGATGTGGAGGAAACGGCCGACCTCATCCGTTATTACTGCGACCAGATGGAGAAGAACCACGGTTTTACCTTCGACATGGCCTCTGAGAGCCCCCGCCACCACAACCGCAGCACCTTGAAACCGTATGGCGTGTGGGCGGTGATCTCCCCCTTCAACTTCCCCTTTGCGCTGGCGGGTGGACCGAGCGGCGGCGCGCTGGTAGCCGGCAATACGGTGGTTTTCAAGCCCGCCACCGATACGGCTTACACCGGTTGGCTGCTGACCCAATGCTTCACGGATGCCGGTTTGCCGGCGGGCGTTTTCAACTATGTCACCGGCAGCGGCCGGTCGGTGGGTCAGACCATTGTGGATCATCCCGACATCGCCGGCATCACCTTCACCGGCAGTTACGATGTGGGGATGCGTATTTTGCGCGGTTTTGCGGTGGGCGGGCGTTATCCGCGCCCGTGCATTGCCGAATTAGGCGGCAAGAACCCGGTTATCATCACCGACAAGGCTGACCTGGATAAGGCGGCGATGGGCGTGATGCGCTCGGCGTTCGGTTTGCAGGGGCAAAAGTGCTCGGCCTGCTCCCGCGTGTTTGTGCATGAATCGGTAAAAGAGCCGTTCATGCAGAAATTGTTGGCTTTGACGGCCAAAATTAACGTGGGTGATCCGACGGTGAAAGAGAACTTTATGGGGCCGGTGATCAATGAATCCTCGTATGGGGATTATCAGCGCTTTGTGGCTGACCTGGCGCAGCACGGCCGCATCCGTTTTGGCGGCAAAGTGCTAGAAATGAACGGCTACTATTGCGCGCCGACGATTGTGGATGAGTTGCCGCTGGATCACCCGCTCTGGAAAGAGGAGATGTTCCTGCCCATCATGACGGTGGCGGCGTATACGGACCTGGATGAGGCGATGCGGCTGGCAAATGATGTGGATTATGGGCTGACGGCCGGCTTCTTCAGCGAAGATGAAGATGAAATCCAATGGTTCTTGGACAATATCGAGGCAGGTGTGGTGTATGTGAACCGGATGACGGGCGCAACGACGGGGGCCTGGCCGGGCTACCAGCCTTTTGGCGGGTGGAAAGGCAGCGGCTCGACCGGCAAGGCGGGCGGCGGGCTGTATTACGTGCAGCAATATTTGCATGAGCAGAGTCAGACGGTGGTGGATTAAGCGTCTCTGACCGGGCGCGTGGAACAGGATTCAAGAAACCGAGTTTCTCGCCGAAACTCGGTTTCTGATTTAGGCAAGTGGGTTATGAGCAAAGTGATGAGCATGCGGGAGGCGATCGGCCGATATGTGTCCGATGGGATCACCCTGGCGATTGAGGGCTTTACCGCATTTATCTGTTTCGCCGCCGCGCATGAGATTCTGCGTCAGGGGCGGCAAGATTTAACCCTGGTGCGTATGACGCCCGATCTCATCTATGACCAGATGATCGCCGCCGGAGCCGCCAAGAAATTGGTCTTCAGCTACATGGGCAATCCGGGGGTGGGCAGTCTGCATTGTGTGCGGCGGGCGGTGGAGAAGGCAGAGCCGCGTCCGCTGGAGATTGAGGAGTATTCGCACTTTGGCATGGTAGCGCGTTACCTGGCCGGGGCCGGCGGTTTGCCCTTTTTTCCGTTGCGCAGTTATGTGGGCAGCGACATGCCGCGGGTCAATCCGCGTATTCAATTTATCGAAGACCCCTATGGCAGCGGCCCGATTGCGGTTGTGCCGGCGTTGCGCCCGGATGTGGCGATCATCCATGCGCAACGCGCAGATGCGCAGGGGGATACGCAGTTGTGGGGGTTATTGGGGATGCAGAAAGAGGTAGCATTTTCGGCCGAAAAAGTCATCATCGTCGTCGAAGAGATCGTTAGCGAGGAAACTATCCGGCGCGACCCGAACCGTACCCTCATCCCCGGCCTGGTGGTGGATGCCATCGTCCACGAACCCTACGGCGCGCACCCCAGCTACGTTCAGGGTTACTACGACCGCGACAACACCGCCTACCTGGAGTGGGACAATCTCTCCCGCGACCCGGCGGCGACGGCGGCCTGGTTGCAAGAATGGGTGTATGGCGTGCCCGATCGAGCCGCCTATCTGGCCAAGCTTGGGCCGGAGCGGCTACGCCAACTGGCCCCCGGCGATTTGTGGAGCGCGCCGGTCAACTATGGCCGCTATGCGTAGTCGCACCCTGGCGCAAGGTCATGGGCGGCGCGCGCTTAAGGCATCAACAGGATAAGGTATGGCGACAGAACAAGCCGAGACTAAGAAGAACGACGATCAAGCCACGCCGCGCGTTCCCCCGCCGGTCGAACAAACGGTGACGACCTCACACCGCCTCAATATCAACGGGCAAGAAGTGGCCTATACCGCCACCGCCGGCACCTATGTTTTGCGCGAGGAGGATGAGAAAGAGGGGACGAAAGCCAAAGCCTCCGTCTTTTATGTGGCCTATACCCAAGATGATGTGCCTGATCGCAGTCGGCGTCCCGTTACCTTTTCTTTCAACGGCGGGCCGGGTTCCTCCTCGGTCTGGTTACATCTGGGGTTGTTAGGGCCGCGGCGGGTGTGGTTGGATGATCAGGGCGAAGCTTTGCCGCCGCCTTATCGGTTGGTGGACAACGAATTCTCGTTGTTGGACGCCACCGATCTGGTCTTCATCGATCCGGTGAGCACCGGTTACAGCCGAGCCGTGCCGGGCGAGAAACCCAAGCAGTTCCACGAATTCAAGAAGGACATTGAATCGGTGGGCGAATTCATTCGCCTGTATGTGACGCGCAATCAGCGCTGGAGTTCGCCCAAGTTCCTGATCGGCGAGAGCTATGGCACGACGCGCGCGGCCGGTTTGAGCGGTTTCTTGCAGAAGGAGTATGGTCTGTTTTTGAACGGGATCATGCTGGTATCGGCCATCCTGAACTTTCAGACGGCTTATTTTCATCCCGGCAACGATTTGCCGGCCATCCTGTTTCTGCCCACGTATGCGGCTACCGCCTGGTATCATGGGCGGCTGGGGGCGGCGTGGCCGGATTTGCCGGCTTTGCTGCGCGAAGTGGAGGCGTTTGCCGCCGGGGCGTATGCCACGGCGTTGATGCAAGGGGACAAAATTTCGGCCGAAACCCGTCAGCACATTCTGGCCCAACTCCACCGCTTCACCGGCCTCTCCCCCGATTATCTCGATCGCAATGACCTGCGCATCAACATCTTCCGCTTCGTCAAAGAGTTGCTGCGCGACCAACGCCGCACCGTCGGTCGCCTGGATACGCGCTTCCTCGGCATTGATCGTGACGCGGTGGGCGCGGAAGCAGAAGATGACCCCAGCTACACCAACATTCAAGGCGCGTATACGGCTACCCTCAATGACTACATGCGGCGCGAACTCCGTTTCGAAAGTGACCTGCCGTATGAAATTCTCACCGACAAGGTGTGGCCGTGGAATTATGAAAAGTTCCAAAATCAATATGTTGACGTGGCCGACACCTTGCGCGAGGCGCTCAGCCAGAACCGGCATCTTAAGGTCTTCGTCGCCAATGGTTATTATGACCTGGCGACGCCTTACTTTGCCACCGAGTATACCTTCAGCCACCTGGGACTAGACCCCAGCCTGGCCGACAACATCGCCATGCGCTACTACCCGGCCGGGCACATGATGTACATCCATCATCCCTCGCTGGCGCAGATGCGGCAAGACTTGCTACAGTTCCTGCAATCGGCCGTGGCCTAATTCAGGAGGTCAATGATGCCCAGCCCTTTCCCCGGTATGGACCCCTATCTGGAAGCGCCGCCTTACTGGCCGGATGTTCACCAGTCGCTGATCACGTATATTCGTGATGCTTTGCAGCCGGCGATTCTGCCCCGCTATAACGCCCGCATTGGCGAACGTATTTACTTGCTGGATGCAGAAAGGCAGTATTATTATGGCGCTGTGACCCTGGTGGAACGCCCGCCGATGGCGTCGGCGAGTGGCGTGGCGTTGGCTGAAGCGCCAGAAACGGCAACTGCCGACGCCCCATTCCGCTTGATTTCGCACCATACGCAAGAGCGCGAACCCTATCTAGAGATTGTTTACAGCGCCAGCGGCGAGGTGGTGACTGTGATCGAACTGCTCAGCCCGGCCAACAAGACGTCGGGGCGCGGTATGGAGCTTTATCTGCACAAGCAAGACGATTTGCTACACAGCCACGCCAATCTGGTCGAGATTGATCTGCTCAGTCAGGGAGAGCGCGTGGTTGCGGCGTATCGCTATGACCAAGGCCCGTTGCCACCTTTCCGTTACCTGGTTTCCGTCAGTCGCGCCAGGCAACGCGCCACGATTGACGTGTTCCCGATCGGCTTGCAGTCGCGCCTGCCGCGTTTCGGCATCCCGTTGCGCCCGCCGGATCCGGATGTGTTGCTGGATTTGCCGCGCATATTTGACCGCTGCTATGAGAATGGCGGCTACGCCTATATCTTGGATTACGCGCAGCCGCCTGCTGTGCCGCTGAACGCGGATGAGGAGCGTTGGCGGCGGGAATGGGTGGCCGCGCGCCGTAAGACAACGGATTGAGGCGGTTTGAGTCTGGCGGAATCAACTAACCGGCCTCTGCCTGACCGGCAGAGGCCGGTGTATTTAGGACGAGGTGGCGTCAGGCAAGGGTTAGGCTTGCCGGTTGCGTCGGTGCCACAGCCAACCGCCCATAGCGAGCGCGCCCAGGCCGACTAGGGCCGGGAGGGCTGAGCGATTTTGGCCGGAGAAGGTGAGAAATTCGGCCGAATTTGGGGCCGCCGTCGTGAAGTTCCAGGCCGCGGGCACTTGCTGGGTAGCCGCCCGGTAATCTGTCTGACCTGTCACCGACACCGTATACGCTGTGGACGTCATCAACCCGCCGTCCGGCGTAAAGGTCACGGTCGTCAGCCCGGCGTCATAACTGAACGCGCCGCTGACTGCGCCGCCCGGTCCCGTTACCTCAAAGACCGTGCTCAGAGTCATTGTATGGTTCCACGTCACGCTAATTGGCGCGTCAATCGGCACATCGGCCGCATCCGCCCCTGGCGAGAAGCTCACCACAATCGGGTCTTCCCAATCGCGCACCGCTTTGGTCTCGTCCGGGCCGTTGCCCCAGTCGGTGGCCGTGAGGTCCACCAACTGCGTGCCGCCCATGCCGTAATCAATGCTGACATGCCGGTTGGCGAAGCCGGTTATGGCGCCCCAGCGCTCCACCTTTGACCACTCCCCGCGCGTGAACTTGAACTCCAGCGCCGTGCCGTCTTCGATAGAGAGCGTCACTTCCCAGGTGGTTGGACCGACCTGGGTAAGGGCTGCGCCGTTCGCTGACCACGGCCCAAGCTGGCTGATGTTGCCCGACATATAAACCGCGCCCGGCGTGTAGGCCGGCACGCCCACGCGGAAGGTCACCGCCACCAGGCGCGTCTCGGCCGTCGCCGTGACAATGTTGGAAGGGTCTGAACGATTGAAGCTGGCGTCGAAGGCCAGCACGTAATAATCATACGTCGTGCCGCTCACCACATCGATGTCGGTGTAGCTGGTTGTAGCGGCGTCCACCTGGGCGATCCGCATGAAGCCGCTGCGGCCTGCCGACGTTTGGCGATACACCTCATACCCGATCAGGTCTGGTTCGCTGTTAGCGTCCCAGAAGATGGTGATGCTGCTCGGCGATGTCGCGCCGTGCATGAGATTCACCGGCGCGGCCGGCGGTGTGGTATCGCTGCCGGCGATCACATGCAGCCTACCCGGATTGCCGTTGAGCCCCGGCCCGCTTAAATCGGAGTAATACCAGGTTCGCCCGCCGTCACTGCTCCAGCGTGTCACATAATCAAAGTCGCCTAGCCTGTCGGGCAACAGATTGCCGAAGTACTCGTCGTTGTTGCCGACGGCCGCATTGAAGAGCATGTTAACCCAAATCCACTCCGGATCAGGCGGCACGATGCCGGTTGCGGCATAACCAACCTGGGCTATGATGCCGGTTGCCGGGCCGGAGCCGCCGGTTTCGCCGTTGATCCACAACTGCCCATAGATGTTCACCGTGGGCGTGATGGCGCTGATGGTGTGGGTGATGGCCGGGGGCCATTGCAGATTGTACCAGGCTGTACTCAGGTCGTGCTGCGGGATGCCCATCGCCTCATTCGAATAGCCGCCGGTCAACAGGTTCGTGTCGTTGCGGCTGACCACCACATAGTAATAGGCAACTGCATTGGTCAGGCCGGTATCGGTGTAGGCGAGGCCGGTGGTGTTCGCCACCCATTCATAACCGCCGCCGCTGAGCAGACTGCGATAGAGATCGTAACTATCGGCGCCGGCTGCTGCCGACCAGGTCAAGTCTACTTCACCATTGCGCTCGGCCACGACCGCCAGGTCTGCTGCGGCGTCCGGCGGCAAGGCGGCCGGGGCTTCCAGCGCCAGCACCGTGCCGCTGTTGCCGGCCAGGCCGTTGACGGTGAGTGTGCCATCGCCGGCGACGGTGTAGAGCGCCCCGCTGAACGCGTCCTGCCACTCGGCGCCCACGGGCAGATAACCGGCGAGCTGGAGCGTCACGTCCTGGGCCGCTGCGCCGCGGTTGACGATCACAATCGCCGCATCCGCATTGTCAGCCAGTTTGCGGCCATAGGCGTAGAGCATGGCATTGTCATCCACCAGCAGCGTCGTGAAGCTGCCGGTGCGCAGGGCCGGGTGGTCAAGGCGCAAGTGGGTCAGGGTGCGATAGTAGTCGCGCAGGTTGTTTTGGCCCGCTTCGCTTTGCAGATGGGTGTAGAACGGTGCGCCGCTTTCATCCAGCCAGGGGAAGGGTTGGCGGTTGTAGGGGTCGTCTTGCCAGGAGCTGCCGTCATAGTAGGTGGGGCCGACCAGACCGACCTCATCACCGTAGTAAATAGTGGGCGCGCCGGGCAGCGTCATTTGCAGCAGGGCGACACCCTTCAAACGCATGATCGCATCGCTCCAATCGTAGTTGGGGTCGAGCAGCAGCGCGGGGTCAGTTCCGTTGGCGGCGTTATGATCCAGGAAGAAGAGGGGCCGGTTGGTATCATGGCTGCCCAGCAGGTTCAGCATGGCGTAGAAAGCCTGCTCAGGGTAGCGCTCCTGCCAATTGCGCAGGCGCGCATCCAGTTCGGAAGGTGTAATGGGGTTGAGCGGCCCGGCCGAACTGCCATTGTTATGGTCGTTGTCGGTGAAGGGCGTATCACGCCAGAAGCTCAACATGGCCGAGCT
>JAYRVN010000488.1:0-2078 GCA_041918535.1 Chloroflexota bacterium | reverse complement strand
GCCCCCCAGCTCCAAGGATAGGCGCGTCACCGTGCGGGCTGAGCCTTCCAGCAGCAGTTTGCCCACGCGCGTACTGCCGGTGAAATGGATTTTGCGGACTGCAGGGGCATTTAGGAGGGCCTGACCCATGGCGACCGGGTCGCCATTGACGAGGTTGATGACGCCGGGCGGTGCGCCGGATTCGTGCAGGGCTTGGGCGATAAGCATGGCGGAGCGCGGCGTATATTCTGATGGCCGCCCGACGACTGTACAACCAACGGCCAGGGCCGAGCTCCAGGCGCGCACGACGTTGTACACCGGGAAGTTCCAGGCGGTGATGACGCCGATGACGCCAAGCGGCTGATAGGTGACTTGAATCCGACGTGACCCAACGCGGGCGGGAATGGTTCGGCCGTAAATTCGTTTGGCCTCTTCCGCCGCCCAGAGCAAGTAGTTAGGGGCGCTGCGCCACTCCGCCAGAGCTTCCGCATAGGGCTTGCCAGACTCTTCCGTCGTCAGGCGCGCCAGATCGCCTACACGGGCGCTGATCCAGTCGGCGGCCTGGGCCAGAATGGCGGCGCGTTCATAAGGGGTTCGGCGCGCCCAGGCAGGGAAGGCGCGTTGCGCGGCTATGATGGCGGCCTCAATATCGGCCGAATCGCCAAACGGCACCGTCTGGATGACCTCTTCCGTCGCCGGATTGACCAGTTCCCACACACCGCCCGCGTAGGCATCTACCCAGTTACCGTCAATGAGTTGCTGAAAATGAAAATCCGTCATCATCACCCTTGCCTGCCCGTGTTACCCAGGCCGACCCAAGCCTCACACCACCGGCGCGGCGGCCAACGCCCGCTCGATCTCTTCCACAGGATAGTCGTAATCTACCAACTGCCCTTTGAGATATTGATCATAAGCCGCCATATCAAAGTGACCGTGTCCACACAGGTTAAAGACAATCACCTTCGCTTCACCGGTCTGTTTACATTTCAACGCCTCGTCCAAAACCACGGCGATAGCGTGCATCGGTTCAGGCGCAGGCAGAATGCCCTCGGCGCGGGCAAAGAACAGGCCGGCGCGGAAGGTTTCCAGTTGCGGAACGGCGCGCGCTTCGACATACCCGGCGTCCACCAGGGCGCTGACCTGCGGCGACATGCCATGATAGCGTAAACCGCCGGCGTGAATGCCCGGCGGCACAAAGGGATGGCCGAGCGTGTGCATCTTGACCACCGGCGCCATGCGCGCCGTATCGCCATAATCGAAGGTGTATTTGCCTTTAGTCAGGCTGGGACAAGACGCCGGCTCGGCGGCGATGATACGCGTGCGCTGACCTTCGGTCAGGTTCTTGTGCACAAAGGGGAAGGCGAACCCGGCAAAATTAGACCCGCCGCCCGTGCAGCCGATTAGCATGTCCGGGTATTCGTCGGCCAGCTCCATTTGCAGCAAGACCTCCTGGCCGATGACGGTCTGGTGCAAGAGAACATGGTTCAGAACGGAGCCCAAACCATACTTCTTGGCCCCGCCGGAAGTGGCCGCGACTTCGACGGCTTCGGAGATAGCAATACCCAGAGAACCAGGGGCATCGGGGTTTTCAGCCAGAACGCTTCGGCCGAAATTCGTGCGATTAGTCGGGCTGGCAAACACTTGCGCCCCATAGGTTTCTATCATCACCCGCCGGTATGGTTTCTGGTCATATGACACCCTGACCATATACACTTCCAGGTCAAGGCCGAAAATATTGGCCGCAAACGCCAGCGACGACCCCCATTGGCCGGCTCCCGTCTCCGTGGTCAGCGCGCGCGTGCCGGACACTTTGTTGTAAAATGCCTGCGGCACGGCCGTATTCGGCTTGTGCGACCCCGTGGGACTGACCCCTTCATATTTGTAGTAGATATGCGCGGGCGTGCCGAGCGCCTTTTCCAGGCGATGGGCGCGATAGAAGGGCGTCGGCCGCCACAACTTGTACACTTCACGCACCTCTTCGGGGATTTCAATGTAACGCTCCGCACTGATCTCTTGCAGGATGAGCGGCATGGGAAACAACACGCTCAAGAAATCGGGCGTGACCGGCTCCAAAGTCTGTGGATTTAACACCGGCGCCG
>JAYRVN010000487.1:0-10627 GCA_041918535.1 Chloroflexota bacterium | reverse complement strand
GGGATACGCACGGCGCGGCGTTGCAATTCGGCCGAAAATTTCATCGTCCAACGCGGCGCCAGCGTGAACACATCATCGGCATACCACAATTGATCCGGGTTATAGGCCTCACGAATCCAGGCCACCTCATCCGCCGCATCTTCCGGCGTGCGTCGGCGGTGCGTCTGCCCAAAAACGGAGTGGCTACACCAGGTGCACGTATAAGGACAGCCTCGCGCTGTAATCAGCGAGACCGAACTCAAGCCGTGGTGCGATTTCCACGTCTCCAGATAACGCGCCATGGGGATAGCCGCCCGATCCGGCCAGGGCTGACGAGCCAGGTCTTTGATCAGCGGGCGCGGCGGAGTGCGCACCATCTCACCGGCGTCGTTGCGAAAATAGATGCCGGCGATATTTTCCCAACCGCTGCGCCCATAACGCGCCAGATGGGGGATAAACGCCTCCAGCGTCTCCTCGCCCTCGCCAACCACCACCACATCCGCGCCATAAGCCAGGTATTCGGCCGCATAATTAGCCGGTTCCGGCCCACCCAGCGCCACCACCGCGCCGACCTCACGCAGCGCCGACAACATGCGCAGGATGTTGTGCTTGGTCATCAGGTTGCAATAAAGCCCCACCAACCCTGGCCGGGTCTGCCGCACATAAGCCACAAAATCAGCCATCGTCTGAAAGGTGGTGTCGTAGACGGCGACCTCGAAGCCTTTGGCTTTCAGATGGGCGGAAATATAGAGCAGCCCCAACGTCGGGTAGGGCTTCATGATTTTCTGTTCATGGGCGTCTTCAGCGATGAAGTAGCCATGTGAGAGCAGAATATCCATACGGTCACTCCTGGGGCGAAGGGTTGGCCGCCTCTTCAAGGCTCATGTGGGGCAAAGCCGTGATGGCGCGTTGGTGGGGCGCGTGGGACAGGCGGTTGAGCTTGCGCCGCGCCAAAGGCAGCGTAGCCAGGTGATAGAGGCTTTTGCCCAGCGCCGGCAGATCGCGCCCGCGCAGGTCTTGCGGCCGGCGCAGAAGGGAGCGCCAGCGTTGCCAGGTTTTGCGCGCGCGGAATTCCTGGTGCAGCGTGACGTGCAGTTGCCGATAGAAGGCGGTGCTGAAAGGGCCATTGTAGAGCATGTCGAGATCGGCCGAATCTTGCCAATTCTGCTTCTGCCCCAGCTCCATCCGCACCCGCTCGTAAAAAGTCGTGCCCGGCAGTGGATAACTTACCGACATGCCGATGTCGTCCGGCCGGCAATCCCGCACCATTTGCAACGTGCGCTCAATATCCTCCCGCGTCTCGCCGGGGTAGCCGAACTGTAGAAAAAAGGCCACCTTGACCCCGACCGCGTGCAAGCGTTCCGCCGCTGCATAAATCTGCTCAACCGTCGTGCCCTTCTCCATGGCGTTCAAAATCTTCTGCGAGCCGGACTCCGCGCCCATCCACACAATATCGCAACCGGCGCGAGCCAACGCCGCCACCTCCTGCTCGCTGCGCAAAACCAGGTCGGCGCGAGTCAGGCATTTGAAGGGCGTTCGTATACCCTCCGCCTCCACCGCGTCGGCGAAACGTTGCCACCAACGCGGTTTCAAACCCATGATGTCATCCACAAACCAGATATGATCGGGTTGCAACGTAGCCCGCAGCCATTTCAATTCCGCCGCCACGTTTTCCGGGCTGCGCGAATGGTAGCGTTGCCCCCAAATGGGCTTGGCGCACCAATTGCAATGGTATGGGCAACCGCGAGTCGTCACCATATTGACCGAGTAATAGCCGTGGCGCGCCTGCCAGATGCGGCGATAACGCGCCACGTCCACCAGGTCCCAGGCCGGGAAAGGCAACGCATCCAGGTCTTGAATGTCAGGGCGGCGAGGGTTGCGGCGCAATTGACCGCCCGCCTGGTAGGCCAGACCCAGGATAGCCTCCAGCGGCGTATCGTTCTGCCCGGTCAATCGCCCCAGCAATTCCGCCAACGTGAGTTCACCTTCGCCGATCAGAATATAGTCGGCGCCGGCTTGCAAGTAACCAGCGGCGTGATCCGAGGCGTCCGACCCACCGACGATGACGGGCAGGCCGCGCGCTTTGGCCTGGCCGATCAGGGTGAAGGCCGCTTCGCGCATCCGCAACAGACACATCTTGGACAGGTAATTGAAGTTGTCTTCGTAGAGTATGGCGAAATCGGGTTTCTCACGATCCAGCGCCGCCGCCCATTCTGCTTCGGATTCGGCCAGCATGGCGTCAAAGAGCGCCACCGTGTAGCCGCGCTGCCGCAGGTAGCCGGCAGCGTAGAGCGCGCCGAGCGGCGGATAAGGCTGCTGAGCCTCCCACAACTTGCCGTCAAAACGCAGGAAATAGGATTGGCCTAAAAGAAGCTTTGTCATGTTATGCGGCGGCGCAAAGTCTGAGCGCGGCGACGGCCGGCCTAAGACTCCGAGCGCAAAGTTTCCAGTTGGGCGTTGAATTTCTGGAGGACACGTTGGGCATGGGCGTCGAAGTGACCCTTGCACCAATCGGGGCCGAATTCTGTTTCGTCATTCAGACCCAGGCCGGCCAGCTTTTGGATTTTGCGCCGTTGCTCCCAGCGTTCCAAGGCTGCGCCAAGGGGGGTGCGTAAAACCGGTTCGCCGACGCCTTGCGCCACACGTTGCCAGACCGCGGGGCGGGTGCGCTGGGGGACGATGGGCGGGGTCAGGCCGGCGTTGGGCAGATAGTCAGCCGTCCAGGCGTTCAGCCGGCGCATGCGCCAGTAAACCGGCCAGCCGGCGATGGGGACCATTTGGGTTAGTTCACGGGCTATGTAGATGTTGCGCGTAAAACCATGCAGGGCGCGCGCGGCAATCAGGTAGTTGGGGCACAATCTGACGCCGCGACGCGCCGCCAGGTGCACAACCCCGATGACCAGGGCGCGGCACAGCCAGAGGCGATCATCGGCAGTGACGATGAAGTAGTCAACATCGGCCTGCGGATCGGGGTTGTTGACCGCCAGCGAGCCGGTGACAGCCACCATGCGGACGAAAGGCAGCGCGGCGATGCGTTGTCCATACTGGCGGGCCAGGGGCCAGAGACGCCGAGCCGTCTCGGCGCGTTGCCGACGAATGTCCACCAGGTGTTCGCGGCCGGGCAGCATGTAGTAATTGTCGCGCCGGGAAAGTTTGTGGGGGACGAGTTCAGCGTGCAGGCAGCCTCGAATATCGTCGGCGGAGACGGCTGCGCCGCTTACATAGCGATGGATTTCCGCTTCTGTCAGCGGAAAGTCGAAGATGTCCGCGTAAGCGACCGTGGCAAGAATAGCGCCGACGGGCCAAGCGGGCTGATGTGGATTATCCCCGTCCGAAGTCATATGGCCGCGTGTCTCCCGGTGATTTGTGGCATACGATATACGCTTTAGACGTAAATATCAAGAGATTCGGCCGAATTTCCTCATTCCTCTGACCCAGACGCGGCCAATCTTCCCATCACCCCATACAAATTGAGATTCCCCTCACGGCCATCGCTGTAAAACTCAGCCAGCAGACGGCAGCCGGCCGCTTGCGCCAATCTTGCCAGCTCTTCCGGGCCGATCCAGGCGACATAACGCAGCCCGCGCTCACCGCGATCCCAGGCCAGCAAGTAATCGTGGGATTCCACCGCTTCGGCCGTCAGCCCAATCTCGGCCCAGGGGCGCACCTTACGACGTTGACGCTCGCTGGCCAAGAATTGCCAATGACTGACCAAGAGGCGGCCGGTCGGCGTTAAACGCTCGGCCAGGCTACGCATAAGCCGTTGCCGGTTATCTGCGCCAGGGATGTGCTGCAACGTCGCCAGACAGGCCACGGCGTCGAATTGGCCCAGGTCGGCCAGGCAGGCGGGATCGAGCAAGTCGCGCTGGTGAAACACGCCATGGGGCAAACCCTGGCGGGCGATGGCGAGTAATTCGGCCGAAAAATCCACCCCGACATATTCGCCGTTCAACCCATGGGCTGCCAGGAATCGGCCGAAACGCCCTTCCCCGCACCCCACATCCAACACCCGCCGGCACGGTTGCGGCCAGAACGCCGCCAAGCGGGCGAAACCGGGTTGCGGCGCAGCCCGGCTGCGGGCGAACGGTTGCGCCAGCGCGCTATAGAAACGCTGATTCACCGCCAGCAGTCGTTCCACAACAGAAGGCTTCATCGTGGGCCGGAAAGGAGGCGAATATGGCGCGCATTGGTGACGAAGAATTGTGCGCCGTCAAATAAGGCCACCCACAAGCCCGGCGGCTCAGGGCGCACCACGCGACCCGGCCACCAGCGGCCTTGCCGATCGTTGGCGAAGGCAATCTCGACCAGATCGCCCGGTCTGTATTGTTCGGTGAGACGGCGTTGGGGCATGCGTAGTGTTCTGTGTACGCTTGACAATCAGGCCCTACGGTCGCCGCAAAACGACGTTGTCGAAGGCCGCTTGCAAACCGCCCTGGGCAAACGTGCCGGCATCCAGAGCGATGTGCCCCTCGCCCAGTACGCCGCCGTCCGCGTCGAATGGCGCCAGGCGCTGCAAAAATTGGTCATTCACAAACAGTTCCAAACTGGACCCGGATACAAACAGTTTGAGGCGGTTAGTCGCCGACAAACCGGTCAGAATAGGGGGGCCGGCTTGCCAGCCGTCAGTCAGGTTCAGCCAATCCCCTGCCGCTGTGCGCTTTTCCACGGCGTACAAACCGTCGCCGGTAAGCTCAAAGCGATAGAATGCGCCGTCGGGCTGCACGCGGAACAAAATGCCGTAGCTATTGCGCGGGCTGCCGGCCAGCAACGACCCATCTACTTCTAAGACGAAATCTTTGAGCGTTGGTTGTTGTAGGGTGACATATTGCAGCGTTTCGGCCGAATTAATCTCGATGAGCAAGCGACCATCCGCAATCAGGCTGCGCCCGGCCTCGTCTCCCTCCACCAGCCAGGTATAACGCCCTGGGCGGGCAAAATCATCCGTCAAAATCACCACGCCGCCGGCCCAACACGCGCTCAGGCCGCCGACCAGCCAGCACAACCCCAGCAGATAACTAAACAATCGCTTTAGAACCCGGTTTGTCATGTCCGGCGCAAGAATGCTAGGGTTGGCTCACTTGCACCGAATCGAACGCAACCACCAACCGCCCCACGCCAAACGGACTGGCCGCCAGGCCGATATCGCCCGAGGCGTGTGAACTATCGCGTACGGTGGCGACCACTTCGCCGTTGATGAGCAGGCTCAACGCATCCCCCACGCAGCGCGCGCCGATGCGGTTGGCGGCATCTCCCTGATTGATGAAGTTTGAGGGCAGATACTCCGCTCCGGTCAGGTATTCGACTTGAGGCGACGCGCTGGTGTATTTGCCGATGGCGTAATAGCCGTCGCCGCTGATGAGAAAGACATAGAAATTCTGTTCGTCGCGGTAACGGCAGATCAAACCATAGGCGTTATCGTTAGGGCCGGAAAGTTGGCGTGTTTGCGCCGTCACCTCAACATCGGTGAACGAGCGGCCCGGATTCGTCCAGGCCATTTGGCCGGCATCACTGATGCTGATGGTTAAGGCGTTGTTTTCAATTTCAACCGCGACGCCGGCGGTACGATAGACCGCCCAACCGCACAAGTTCGCATTCTGTTCGTGGTCAAAGGCATCGGCAAAGAGTTGATCGTCCGTCCGGCATACATCCGTTTGGTTAAGCGGCAGCCAACGACAACCGCTCAACCAGACCACGCCGATCAGCGCCAAACAAACCCATTGCCATGGAACAATTGGCTTATTCACACTTTTTACTCGTCTTGTTGCTTGTCCACCAACTTGCGCAGCGACTCAATCTCACGACTGATGTCAAGATGCCGGCGCGATGAGAATAGATAGTAGAGGATGGCGCCAATCCAGATGACGCTGATGCCGATTGCAATGAGTTGCATTTGTGTAGACATAAGACACCTTTGATCCGAGAAGGATAGAGATAAGCCGCAAGGTTATAAACGCGAGTTCCACAAAGGCTCGCCAATTCCCCGTTGGTGGTTTTCATAGCGCGCCATGACGAAAAGTGTATCGGAGAGCCGGTTCAAATAGGCCACAACCTGGGAACCGATGGCTTCTTCACGCGCCAGGCTGATCACATCACGTTCAGCCCGGCGGCAAATGGTGCGCGCCAGGTGCAAGTTGGCGGCCCCCACGCTGCCGCCCGGCAAGATGAAATTCTCCAACGGGCCGACGATCGCCGTCATCTCGTCAATTAGCTTCTCCAATTTCTGCACATGGCGGGCCTCAATCTGTGGGATGGCGAAACTCTGTTTATCCGCTTCAGTGAAACAGAGATCGGAGCCTAAGTGGAAAAGCTCGTTTTGAATGGCAGGGAGTTCAGCCATCAGGCGCGGAGCGAGGCCGTGCGCCAGGGCGACGCCGAGGGCGGAGTTGAGTTCGTCAACGACGCCATAGGCGGTGACGCGCAAGGAGTCTTTGGGCACACGTCGGCCGCCGCCTAAAGCTGTCGCGCCGTCATCGCCTTTGCGGGTGTAAATCTTGGTGAGTCGCGGCATGGTGTGGAGTGTCCGATATCTGTCAGTCGGCGCGTGGGGGGCCGGCCGGTTAGGGAAAGAGGTCGCGCTCGCGGAAGCCGTCGGGCGCGGGTGGATAGGCGCGGATGAAGGTTTCTGTCGCCATGAGAAGTTTTTGGAGCCATTCGGGCACAAAACCGGCGCGACCGCCGCCACCTCCGCCCTGGCTGGCATGGGCGCTGCTGGCTTCATTGCGCACATCCCAATAGCGACGGAAGTTAATGTGGGCGTGAAGCCGCGCGGCGGGGATGCCGAGTTTGGTGAGGTCAATGTCGTGGTTTCGGCCGAATCGCGTCGGGTCTTGCCGGCGCAGGCGAGCTATCCACACAAACAACTTCACCCACCGGTTGGAGAAAGCGGTGTAATACAACCTTTCCGGGCGGAAAGCGGGCAAGTTCAACTCCGGATAGCGCGTCGGGTCGCCCGCCTGCTCAAACGCCGCCGTGACAATTTGCCAGCAGCGGATGTGATCGGGGTGAAAATAGCCGCCCGTCTCATCGTGCGTCACCACCACTTGCGGCCGAATCTCGCGAATCAGGCGCACAATACGCCCAATGGCCGCCTGATCATCGCAGCGGATGAATGCCGACGGATGATCATTGCCGGGATCGCCGCGCATACCGGAGTCACGGTATTCCAACCGGTGTAATTGCGCCCCCAAGATGGCTGTCGCCCGCTCCAACTCCACACGGCGCACCTCAACCAGCTTCTCGCGGGCGTCCTCAAATCCCTCGGCCACGGAACCAACCGCGCCATCGGTGGCGATGACGACATGCACTTCTACCCCCTCCGCGGCATATTTCGCCAGGGAGCCGCCCATGCCAAATGATTCGTCATCCGGGTGGGCTAGAACGACCAGCATTCGTTTCTGCATACGCGACACCTGCTCAATCAGGCTAATGGAGCCCACGCCGTTCGGCTAAGGGCCGGCGACAGCGATAACAACATCATCAGCGCTAAAATATTTCTGGGCGGCAGCTTGTACTTGTTCCGGCGTCACGGCATTAATCTCATTGGCATAGCGTTGTAAATAGTCCAGGCCCAAGTTGTAAACCTCCATATCGCCGATAATGGAGGCCAAGCCGTCGTTGGTTTCCAACCCAACCGGCAGCGAGCCGGTGAGATAAGCCTGACTGTCGCTCAACTCTTCTTGCGACACGCGTTCCTCTTGCATCCGTCGAATTTCAGCCCGGATGCTGGCAATGGCCTGCTCCACTTTGGCGGGCGAAACGCCGGTGTTAACCGACCAGGGAGACGGCCCGACACTGCTGGCCAGACTGCTATGGGCATAATAGGCCAACCCTTGCTCTTCGCGCACACTCTTGCCGAGTCGGCCCATCATGCCAAAAACGCCCAAAATCACATTGGCCAGCCGGGCGGCCTGGAAATCGGGCGCGCTGCGCAATGGGCCGGGCAATCCCAGGACAATATCGGCCTGGCTCTTGCCCGGCATGACGACCTGGGTGCGCACCGTCCCGACAGGGCGGGCGGCCGGCGGCGCAGGCGGTTGCGCTTGTTGTCCCGGCGCTTGCCAATCGCCAAAGATGGCCTCCAGGCGCGCCAGGCCTTCCGCGCGGGGGATTGCCCCGACGAGGGTCAGAATCAAGCCGCGCGGGCCGAAGTAGGTGTCGTGGAATTGCCGCAAATCATCGGCGGTGAGGGCGGCGATGCTTTCCGGGTAACCGTCAGCGCTAATGCCGTAAGGATGTCCCTGATAAAGCGTCTCGCGGAAGCGCAAGCCGGCCATCCGCCGGGTGTCATTGGCGCGCATTTGCAAGGCGGTAAGCGTTTCACCACGCACCCTGGCGATATGATCTTCCGGCAAGGTGGGGGCGCGCAAGGCATCCGCCGCCTGGCGCAGCACCAGGTCTAAATCCTCTACCAGCCCCGACCCGGAGAATTCGGTGAAGTGATAGCCGGAGCTAAAGCCCACCGAAGCCCCAACCGCTTCCAAACGGTCGTAAATGGTCTCGAAGGTGTCATAGCGGGTGCCGCGCAGGAGCATTTCGGCCAGGAAATCAGCCAGTCCCGCCTGCGAGCGTGGGTTCACTAGCGCTCCGGCAGGGAGGCTGCCTTCAAAGACAAAGGAATCGGCCGAAAAATTCTCATAGATCAACACCACGATGCCATTACTCAACACCGTCCGAAAAATCGTATCCGGGCCGGGAAAATGTCTGTTGTTCCCCATAATCGCGTTCTCCTATTCGCCAACCAGGCGCTAAGCCTCGTCCTCAACCTCGCCGTCGGCAAAATCCGCTGTTTCAGCGCCGTTGCCTTCGGGCAAGTAGCGGCCAATCGTGCGATTGTCGGGGTTGAGATATTGGGCGCGGACCCGTTCGATGTCATCCAACGTAATCGCCTCAATCTGGTGGATGAATTGTTCAAACCAGCGGTAGTCGCCCACTACCGCTTCGGAAAAGCCCAACATTTGAGCCTGGCCGGTGTTGCTTTCGGATGCCATGACGAGTTGCACCTTGGTGCGTTTAATCGCTTTGGCGAGTTCGTCCAGGGTGATCGGTTGGGTGGCTAATCGGCCGATTTCCGCATCCAACGCCGCCTCCAACTCGTCAATCGTGCGGCCGGGTTGCGCCACCGCCATGATCGTGTACAAATAGGGGTCAATCGTCGGCGTCATCCCGCCCGACACCCCCGCCGCCAACTCCGTCAACACCAACGCCTTGTACAGCCGCGAACTGTGATTCGTCGTCGTCTCGTTTAACCAGCCCAGGCTGCCGCCGCCGGAAAAGGCCGCATTCAAGAGCGCCATCGGGTAAAAATCCGGGTGGCCGGCTGCCGGGGATTTGTAGCCGTAGAGCAAGTAGCTGGTGTCGCCCGGCCCTTTGAGCGTCACCTCGCGCTGGCCGCGCTGGGGCGGCTCTCGGCGCAGCACCGGGGCGATCGGTTCCACCGCCGGGATAGGGCCGAAGTAACCCCGGATCATCTCCAGCATCGTCTCCGCGGCGAAATCCCCCACCGCCACCACGATGGCATTATTCGGGGCATAATGCCGCTGGTAGAAACGGTATAAATCGTCGCGGGTCATGGTTTCCAGGTCAACTTCGTCGCCGATGACCTCATGGTGGTACGGGTGAACGCGGAAAGCTGCGGCCGTGGTCTCTTCGGACAGTAAGAATATCGGCCGATTTTCATACATGTGGCGCTCGGAAATGATCACGGTGCGCTCGGAGTCCGCTTCATCCGGCGTCATATGCGTATTCACCATGCGATCCGCCTCTAACCGCACCGCTAACTCAATCCGATCCACCGGCATCGTCTCATAGTAAGCCGTAAAGTCCACCCAGGTAAAAGCATTCCAGCGTCCGCCCTCCCGCGAAACCATGCGGTCAAGCTGACCGGGCGGGAATTGAGGCGTGCCTTTGAACATCATGTGCTCCACCCAATGGGCAATACCGGTATGGCCCGGTTTCTCATTGCGGCTGCCCACCTGGTACCACACCCAAAAACTGGCGACAGGGGCGTGGTGCATCTCTTTCAACACGACGGTCAGACCATTGTCGAGTCGCGTTTTGAAAACTGAATCAGACATGCAAACTCCTCAACGTGGTGGCGCAGGTGGCCGGTTGGCGTACAATTGAGACAATCTCAGGCGCTCGCGCGCCCGATAACGGCAGATTATAGCCTGCGCTGCACTAAAGACGAAAGAGTGCAGCGGCTCGTCAACACATTTCATAGAAATCGTCCTGGCCCGGCCAGTTAGCTCGAATTGCTTATGACACCACCACAATTCGTCTTCAAATGGGGCGGCATCGTCTCCACCGCCAAATGGAACGCTTGCTGGCGCTCAATCTGCAACGGGCGGACAAGTCCGTTTCGTCCGCTGCCTAACGGCCAACGGTCCGATCAATCCCATCTATGGGTGAATTAGCCGCCCTGGCTACCGCGGTGTGTTGGTCGCTCACCGGCATCTTCTTCAGCTACAGCGGCCGGCGGGTTGGCTCGGAGGTCGTCAACCGCGTGCGCCTGGGGTTCGCCATCCTGTATATCAGCCTGGCGCATCTGGCGCTTCAGGGGACGCTGTTCCCGTGGGGGACGGAGGGCTGGCGCTGGGGTTGGCTGGCGCTGTCGAGCGTGCTGGGACTGGCGCTGGGGGATGGGGCGCTG
>JAYRVN010000486.1:0-16216 GCA_041918535.1 Chloroflexota bacterium | reverse complement strand
TGCGTTGGACCTGCTGCCTAATGCCGTCGCCATTACCAGTATGACCGGTGTGCTGCGCGAGCATCGCGGCCAGGGTGTGGCCATGGCGTTGAAACTGGCCTCTTTCCGCTATCTCAGGGCGCGCGGCTACACCGAGGCGCGCGCTCACAACGATACCGCCAACCCGCCTATCCTGGCCTTAAACGAGAAGCTTGGCTATCGCCGGCGGCCGGGATGGTTGGCTTGGGAAAAGCTGTTGTCGGCAGCGGCATGAAATGCTCCGAATAGTGAGTAGAAATGGCCCGGCGATTTGGCTAAGGGCGGGCGGCTGAAAAGCGCTCCCGGATTGGCCTTTAAACTGCTGTGAAATTCGAGCTGGCGTATCCGGTAGTGAAAGTGAATACCCAGCAAGCCTATGACCGGTGGGCAGCCACGTATGACGAGGATCGCAACCTGACTCGCGATCTGGACCAGTACGTCACACGGCAATCGCTGGCGGCGTGGCGTTGTCAGACCCTTCTGGAGCTTGGCTGCGGCACGGGCAAGAACACCTCTTTTCTCGCCGGGCTGAGTCAGCGCGTGCTGGCGCTTGATTTTTCTCCCGGCATGCTGCGCCAGGCCCGGCGCAAGCGGCTTTGGGACAATGTGGCGTTTGTCGCCGCGGATATTACCCGGCCGTGGCCGTGCGCGGCGCGAGTGGCTGATTGGGTCACGGCCAACCTGGTACTGGAGCATGTTGAAGACTTGGCCTTTGTCTTCGGCGAGGCCCGGCGCGTTTTGCGTCGGGACGGCCGCTTTTTTATCAGCGAATTGCACCCCGCCCGACAAATCTTGGGGGCGCGCGCCCGGTTCCAACAGGCTGAAGAGACGGTTGAAATCCCGGCCTTTGTGCATTCTGTGGCTGACTTCCTGGTCGCGGCCGAAGGGCAGGGGTTGGTGTGTGAGCACACACAAGCCTGGCGGCAGGCAGAAGACGCCAACATATTGCCCAGGTTAGTGTCTTTCATCTTCCAGAAGGGTCTCTGACAAGGGGGTTAGCCACCTGATCGCACAAGGGACACGTGCCGGAAGCATTGGCTGTGCATCTCAGGGAATACGCGCCGCAGGCCTCGCCGGATGTCGGTTCCCATCAGAACCGCATCCAGCGAGGCTTCCGCCGCTCTCTAGCCTCGTCGACTGGTCTGCCCGCTAACGCAAAGAGATGTCGTCAAGGTAAAAGACCGTCGGCAAAGAGCTGTTTGTTGTGGTTGTGAAGCGTAGCCACAACGTCTGCCCGGCCCCCTGAGCCAGGTTGAGCGTGTCTTGCCGCCAGGTGTTGCGCGGGCTGGTGTTACTCAGCGTGCGGAGTGTGGCGACGAGCTTGCCGCTGGTGTTGTAAAGCTGCACGCGTAAGTAATCCGCCGCCGTTGTCGTGCTATCCTGACTGACCAGGTAATACCAATAGCTCAGGCGACCGTTGGCCGGAATCGTCACTAACTGCTCCACGTACTCCGTGCAATTGTCCACCCCGCACTCCTCCGCACTGTAGACGCCCGTGTGTCGCTGAGCCGTACTGATGATGCCGGCCGGCGACTCCGTCCAGCCCACGCCCGGCCCACTCTCAAAACCCGGGCTGACCAGGACGTTGGTCAGGACGGGTACGCAGGCGGAGAACTCGGAAGTGTTGCCGGCCGCATCTGTGGCGGTGGCGGTGACGAACTGACCGCCGCTGGTCCCGGCCGTCAGTCTGACCCAAATAGCGGCATCGCCATTGCCCTTCGTCTTCACCTGGGCCGACCCCAGGTAAATCTCGCCTTCGCCGTAGTTGCCGGCGTCGCAGGCTGTGTTAGTGTAGAAATGCAGTGTGACGGTGGTCCCCGGCACGCTATTCAATTGCCCCTCCACGGTCGTTGTGCCGTCGCTATTGGCTGTCGCCTGACTAAGAACCGGGTAATTCTGCAGATTGTTGGCTCCCGCATCGGCATCGCCGGCATCGTTGGCGGTCACACCATCCCCGCTCAGGTCAAGGCCTAGATTGGTGTTACCGAACACGGCGTTGGTCAGAACCGTGTTGCCCACGCCGCCTTCGACAGGACCGGCCCGATAGACAATGGCGACCCCACTCCAGCCGTTGAAGGCGATCAGGTTGGCCGCGCCTGATGTTGCGCCGCCGATCTTGTTGTGGCTGACCCGGTCAATATAGACGCCATCCCGGCCATTGCCTAGCGCTCCGACGCCTGTCCGGTTGGTTCCAATGCGATTTCCTTGCACCACATTGTCGCGTGTCGTTTCGGCCGAATAGACCAGGGATAGCGTGCCGATCGTGACGCCATAATAGGTGTTGCCAGACACAAGATTGCCCGCGCTGGCAGTGGTTCCGCCGATAGTGTTATTGGAGGAGTCGCTGACTGTGATCCCCCATCCATTTGGCAAGGCCAGGAGGCCGGTCCGGTCCGTCCCGATAAAGTTCCCACGCACCTGGTTGCCGTTGGCTGCGTGGTCTATAGACACCCCCCCATTGGGGTTGCCAGACAGTAGGTTACAGGCGCCGGCGCAAGGGCCATTAAACCCGGTGCCGGTCGTGCCGCCGACGAGATTGGCATTAGCGCCATAGTTGAGACGCACACCCCAGCCGGTGTTGGGAATGACCGCTGTTCCGCTCACATCTACGCCGATGTAGTTGCCGGCCATCACGTTGCCGGTGGCATGAGTGCCCTCCACATAGATGCCGGACACAGGATGCGGTTGCGCCCCATTGCCTGAAATGAGGTTGCGCGAGGCCGCATCTGCGCCGCCGATGCGGTTATTAGGGGTGTCGGCGATGTGAATACCGCCCGTGACAATATCCAATCCGAGATTTCCCAGGCCGAGCGTGCCTGTGCGATCCACGCCGATGTAATTGCATTTAACCACATTGCCGCCGTTCGCCTGCAGACGCAGACCCTGGCCGCTGAAGCGGTTGATGATGAGGCCCCGAATAGTTGAATTGCCGCCGGCGACTACCAGCCCGGTGACCGGATCCTCAAAAGCATTGAAGCCGCCGGCCTGACTGCCGTCCAACTCGATGACTGGCGTCGGGCAAGCCGCGCCGGGCTGGGTAGCGGCGTCAAGCACCACCGGGTCAATGAGGTAGGGTAAGGGGGATAGTGGCGTGAGCGTATGCGGGCCGGGACCGGGGATATTGAACACGATGGTGTCGAGGGCGTTGTTGGCGTTGGCGTTCTGGATGGCCTGGCGCAGCGAGCCGGTGCCGCTGTCAGCCGTATTTGTCACGCTGTAGGTGGTTGGCTGGTGAACTTGCGGCGCGCAGCGGGCGAATTCGGAGGTGTTGCCCAAGGCGTCAGTGGCGGTGGCGCTGAGGACGTGGTCGGGCGGGACGGCAACAGGGAAGGTAACCGTGAAGCTGGCATTGCCGGAGCCGTCCGTGGTCACGTTGGCCGTGCCCAGGAAGGTTTGTCCTTCGCCAAACCCACTGGGGTTACAGGATGGGTTGGCAAAGAATTCCAGGCGATAGGTCGCGTCGGCGGCGCTGTTCAGCGCGCCGCTGATGGTCGTGGCGTTGGCGGCGAATTGAACGCTTTGCAAGAGCGGGAAATTCTGTAGTCCGTTGGCGCCGCTATCCACGTCGCCCGGATCGTTGGGTGTGACGCCGTCGCCGCCCGGCCGGTCGCCCAGGTCAATCCCCAGGCCGCCGTTGGCGAAGATAGTATTGCCGCTAATGGTAAGTTGCATCACGCTCGATTCAGTCGTCACCCCGCCGGCCGTATTGTAGGCAATGTTGTTGCCTTCGCCCGGTCCCAGGCCACCGATTGTCTGCGCTGTTCCCGCGCCGCTGGTCCACAGGAAGATGCCGCTGCCGGCGTTGCCCAGGGCGGCTGTGCCGGCAGCATTGAGGCCGATCATGTTGCCTTGGATCACCGTGCGATGCAACCTGCTCCCGGACAGGTAGATACCGTCACCGGTGTTGCCGGAGATGAGGTTGCCTGCGCCCGGTTCTGATCCGCCGATTATGTTGTCTTCAGCAGGGCCGGCGTTAACAAGATCGGCGATATTGATGGCTCGACCATTCCCCAACGCCAGCGCGCCGGAGGTGTCGGTGCCGATGTAATTACCTTGAACAACGTTGCGCGAGCCGTAAATGCCCATACCCAGGGCCGGCGCGTTGCCAGCAATCAGGTTGCGGGCGGCCGACGTCGTACCGCCGATCAGATTGTCGTTGCCGCCCACGTCCAGACCACTCACCCCATTGGCAATGGGGGCCGTGCCGGCGGCGTTGACGCCGATGAAATTGCCCTGGACAACGTTCTCGTGGGCCTCGCCGAGCGCAAATAAGTCAATGCCCCCACCGAGATTGCCCGAGACGAGATTGCCCGCGCCGAGCGCCGTCCCGCCAATAAGGTTGCTGCGGCTGAGGACAAATATGCCTTCGCTACGGTTCCCAAGGGCAAACAGTCCATATCTGTCCGTGCCGATGTAGTTGCCCTGGATGATGTTGTCCGGCGCGCCGTTGTCGAGGTGAATGCCGTTGGCGTAGTCGGTGGCGTTGCCGTTGCCGGATATCAGGTTGCGGTCGGCCGGGTTGACGCCGCCAATGGTGTTGCCGCCCACAGTGACGTCAATGCCGCTGCCGAGATTTCCTTGGGCGGTCACCCCGCTGATGTCTGTGCCGATGAAATTGCCGGCAATCCGGTTGCCGCCAGACCGAACACTTATCCCGGCCGCCTCAAAACGGTTCACCACCAGCCCGCGCACGCTGCTGTTGCCGCCCACGATTTGCAAGCCATCGGCCAGGCCGGCTAGACTGCCATCCAATTCAATCGTCAGCAGGGCGTTGTTGCCGACGGTCAGGGTGTTGGGGCTGGCGCCTGGCTGGCTGTAGCCATCAATTTTCACCGGCCCGGTCAGCGCGTATAGACCAATTATCGGCCGAATCGTATGCACACCTGGGCCAGGGATGTTAAAGTGAATTAGGTCAAGCCCGCCATGTCCGTTAGCATCCAGGATCGCCTGCCGCAACGAGCCGGACCCGCTGTCAGCGATGTTGGTCACCAGGTACACTTGGGGATCATTGACCAAAGCGCAGGCGGAAAATTCGGAGGTGTTACCGTCCGGGTCGGTGGCGGTGGCGGTGATGTACTCGCCCGCCAGTGTGGGCGTGGGCAGAGTGAGGGTGAAGGCGGCGTTACCGCTGCCGTTCGTGGCGACGGCGGCCGAGCCGAGAAAGGCTTCGCCTTCGCCATGACCCGTTGGACTGCAATCCGGGTTGACAAAGAAGTCAAGGTCATAGAGGGTATTGGCCTGACTATTCAGCGTGCCGGTGATGACTGTGGTGAGACTGCCCAGGTTGCCGGTTACGCTTGTCAGCACCGGGAAGTTCTGGAAATGGTTGGGGCCATCGTCGGCATCACCCGGATCGTTGGGGGTCACGTCGGGGTGGTCAGGGTCAACCAAATCCAATCCGATCTGGCTATGAGCATAGATGTCATTGCCACGCACGGCATTGCCGATGCCCGAGTCAATGACCACGCCGCGGGTGTTAAAACCGATAGTGTTGTCCGCGCCGCCGGCCATGCCGCCGATTATATTATAGGAAGCGCCGCCGGTGATAAAAACGCCATTCAGCCCGTTGCCCAAGTCTTGAAAGCCGTACAAGCCAAGACCAATGTCGTTACCGAGCAACTGGTTGCCTGTCGCCAGCGCGCCGCGGATGACCACGCCATGTTCACCATTGGCGGAAATGCGGTTGCCGGATTCGGCAGACGTGCCGCCAACCAGGGTGTTGACGCTACCGCTGATAACGATGCCGGATTGAAGATTGCCCAAAGCGGTCGCGCCGGTGACGTCAGCACCGATGGTATTACCGACAATGATGTTGCCGGTTGTGTCCTCCCGTCGCAAGCCGATGCCGTTCTTGTGGTTGCCGGAAATCACATTGCCGGCGCCGGGCTCGGTTCCGCCGATGGTGTTGGCGCTGGCGCCGTCAATCAAGGCCACCCCGTTATAGCCATTGCCCACCGCCAGCAAGCCGGTGGCATCCGTGCCGAGCCAGTTGCCCAGGATGCGATTACCGGTTGAACCAGGCCCATCAATGCGGATACCGTCAATGTTGTTGCCGGAAATGAGGTTGCGGTCAGTTGGGAGCGTCCCGCCGATCTGGTTGTCAGACGAGTCAATAATGCGGATACCGGCGTCAATGTTGGGCAAGGAGACTGCACCGCTCACGTCCGTGCCAATGTAGTTGCAGGTGATGGTGTTGCCGCCCGCGTCGGTGATGCGGATACCATCGAACAGTGACCGGTTGATGACCAGACCGCGCACGGTCGAGCCGCCGCCGGAGAGAGTCAGGATGTTTTCGTAAGGGCCGATGCCGCTGCCGTCTAGTTCGACAACAGGCGTTGGGCAGACGGCGCCGGGCTGCGTGGACGCATCTATGATGGCAGGCTCTGTCACGACAGGCAGGCCAGCGGTAAGATGAATGGTTAGCGCCGTCGGGGGCAAGTTGAAGGAGATGCTATCCGGGCCCGACCGGGCGTTGGCTTCCTCAATGGCCCCCCGTAGAGTGCATTGGTTACCGGGCGTACCCAGGTCGCTGTCGCAGAAACCGTCGCCTGGGTTGGCATCGGTCGTATCGCCGGCGTCGTTGACGGATATGTCGGGATAGATTACGTCCAGGGCAATGAGTGACAGCGTGTCGTAATAGCCGTCCAGGTTAGAGCCGTTGTAGCGTTTGCTGATAAGGCGTACGCGAACGAAACGCGCGCCGGTCGGAGCTAGCCGCGTGTCTGTTACTTGCTGCCAGGTTGCCACGTTACGAATTTCGCCTGTGTCGTAGCTACTCAGGACAGCGGTATTGGCGGCGTCACGATATTCGACGATGACGCGCGAGGAGTCGGTTGGACTCTGATTAAAGGAACGCACGAACCCAGTAAAAGCGAAGGATTGCCAACCGGCATCAATCGCGCTGGCGTAGGCCGACACGTCTACGTCTTGTCTCAATTCGGCGTTAGCGGCAGCCCCTGGGAAGAAATAATAAGCACCGCTATGGGGCGGGGGATTGGCGCCACGCTGCGTCCAGGTTGTGGCGACCGCCTCTATCCAGTGGGGGATGTTGCCGCCCACCAACGGGTCTTCGTTGCCGGGGTTCAAGATGAGGTTGGGCGAGGGGGCAGCTGAGACTGTTTGCAGCCGGAATGCCCAGATTATCCCAACCACCAGCAAAACAACAACGGCGAAACGATAAACTTTCGACATGACCATGGCTCCTTCCCAGTATGCGGCAAATCTTTGTTGTCGCTCTCTGAATCGATCCGGTGGTGTGATCCTGGTCAGGATACCATTTAATTCTTGCAAAATCAATTAGCAAAGCCGTTTTGGCTTGTGCGTTTTTTGAAGTGGGGAGGTTGGCGCGGATCGCGCGCGTGTCGAGGGATTCCAATTAGACCGTAATAGGAGTACAATCAAAGTATCAATGAGGCGGTGGTTGGGCCGTCTCCGGGGTGGGTACAAGCATACAGGTAACACGCACGCCACGGCGTCTAGGTAAAGGGGAAGTCCCATGAGCGAAATAGCTGTTGCCATCACCGAGCCAAACGGCAAACGTCAGGCCATGCTCCTGGAAAATAGCGTTGCCGTCCGCTATCTATTGCCCGTTATCGTTGACCGGCTGCAACTCCCACGCAGTTTGAACTACCAATTGGCGATCGCCGCTTATAAGCAGGTAATTCTGGAAAGTCATACCCTGGCTCAGGCAGGTGTGGTCGCCGGCGCAGACCTGACGCTGCAAGTTGTGCGCGATTCACTGTGGGCGGATTGGCGGCAGAAGCTCTACGACGAGATCGAAGGCCATGTTAAGAAGAAAGCCTGGGAGAAAGCGGAGAGTCTGTTGCAACAACTTCTGGGTCTGGAACCGGATCACCCTGATCCGCTCAAACTGATACCAGCCGTGCGCCATCAAAGACCTTTGTCCGGCGCGGGTAGCCAGTCGCCGGCCCAGCCGACCTTGCCTGTCGAGCCGTTCACGATGGACAGCCGCGGCGCGCCCGGCAGCTCGTCTATGGGCGGCGGCGCTTCAGTCGGCCCGACGACGGGCTATACAGGCGGGACGCGGTCAGGCGCGGGCCAAAATGTCGCCCAGCCCGGCAAACGCACTGGCGGGATAGCCCGCTCCTGTTTGTGGATTGTCGTACTGGGCGGTGTGGTTCTAGTGGGGCTGGTCATAGTTGTCCAATGGGGCCAGGGTTGGTTGGCGCGCCAGGGCGGCGGGAATGAGCCGACAGAGGGGCCGGAGATCACGTTGGGCACAGGCGATGTGCAGGTGACATTGCGCTGGGATAATGCGGCCGATCTGGACCTGCATGTGATTGACCCGCTGGGAGATGAGATTTATTATTCCCAGGCCAGTGCGCCCAGCGGTGGGCTGTTGGATGTAGATGCCAATGCCAATTGCGTTCTCATGTCGCAGCCGGTAGAGAACATCTTTTGGCCGTATGGCGGCGCGCCGGTCGGCTCATACCAGGTGTCGGTCTTCTATTACGAGGCGTGTAACACGGGGCCAACGGATTTCACGGTGACTGTCCGGGTGAACGGCGAGGTGCGCGAAACGCTGAGCGGGCGGGTGGAGCAAGCGGGCGACGCCAGCTATGTGACAAGCTTCGAACGGTAGAGGCCTCGACCGATACCGCCTTTATCCTGTTTCCGGCGGCAACAACAGCGGCGAGATTGGGAAAATCGCGTTACTAACGTCGATCCTGCGCGTAGCCTAGGAGGCGAAGCTGCGTCGCCAGGGAAAGGGATTGGCGACCCGACGCCCGGCAGTTTCAGCTTGACATTGCTCCAATTGTAGATAAAATGCAAGCTTTCCACAAGGCAAGCATCACTTTTGGGTTGGGCGAGCGCGATTCATCGCTTCCCACACAATCAAATAGAATAAGGATAGTGAGACACAAACATTGGGTGGTTTTCCTACCCTTACCCTGGCTCATCATCACTCTTACGCTACCGGTGACCGGCTTGTGTCCCGTAGCAGCGGTTGCCGGAGCAACAGAATGACTGGAAAACGCCGCCTCATCCTGGCAATTTGTCTCGCCATTGTATCCTGGGCCTGGTTTGATTGGATGTTGCCCAACCCAACCAGCGCCGATTCCCCCATGCTGGCTCTCCAGGCGGATGATCCGAACATCCCGGCTAACAGCGACTTTGACCTGACGGTTGTAGTGGAGGCGGCGGCAAATTTGGCGGGTTACGAATTTGACCTGCTCTATGACGGCAATCTGGTTGATCTGACCGGCGTCACGCTAACCGATGCCCTGGGCCAAACAACCGGCTGCACGCCCTCTGCCGGGCGTTGCGCTGTGCCACTGGGCCCGTTGCCGCAGGCCGCCAACCTGGGCGCAGCCGTCAGTCTCGGCGCGTACTCTTACGGCGCCGGCGCGGGCTTAAGCGGTAATGCGACCGTGGCTACCCTGCATCTTTCCGGGCGCGGTGTAATTGGTCAGACAACACTACGTATTCTCAATCCCCGATTTTCCGATATTGACGGCGTCGGGTCTTTCCCTCAAGGCCAGGATATAACCCTGACGTTGATATCCCCCTCAGCTGTCACCCTACGTCAAAGCCAAACCGCCAACGGGCCATTGAAGTGGCTATTGCCGGCGCTGGGGGTACTACTGGTCGGCGTCAGCCTGACCTATGCCTGGTTGCATCGGCGGGCGCGCGGCAGCGGCTTGTGGCTAGGCCTGTTGGCGCTGACTTTGCTGGGTCTCCGGCTGGCGCGCGATGGGTATGCTCAGACCGGCCCGGCAGCAACGCCTGAACCACGGGTTTATCTCAAGCCGAATGTGTCGCTACAAGATTCGGCCGAAATTCCTCGCTTACCCCAAAACGCCGTCGGCATCAACCCCGATGTGGATAACGACACGCTGGTCACGGTGGTGGATATCCAACTGGTGGCGGCCGTCTTCGGCCAGACTCCGGCCGACCCCGGCTGGAATCCTGCGTTGGACATGAACCAGGATAATCTCATTGATGAGAGCGACCTGACCCTGGTGGCCGGTCTGTGGAAACTGGGATTGCTCAGCCCGCGGACTAGCCCCACATCCGGTGAGACGGGTGTGGCCGTGACACGCGAAACAATCATCTATTTTGATCGGCCGATTAACCCCGCCAGCGTCACCCCGGCCAGCCTTTTTGCCCAGTTCGGCGGCGAAACCCTGGCAACCGACTTGCGCCTGGCCCCGGATGGTCGTCGCGCTACCCTCTTCTACGCCAACCCGCTGTCGCCCAATGCCCGCGTACGCGTCACTTTGCTCGGCGACGCCATCACCGATTCACTGGGCTACGCCATTGACCCCGACGGCGATGGCCGGGCCGGCGGAACCTTCGCCTTCGATTTTGACACCGTCAATCTCACGACACTGCCGGGCACGATGGTGTGTGGGCGTGTGTTTGCCTCCGAATTAGCGCCCGGTGAAGGCGGCGGCTCAGTCAACACGCCCCTCGAAGGCGCTACCATCACGGTGGACGGCGCGGAAGACACCATGCACGCCGCCACCGACAGCATGGGCGACTTTTGCCTCGACCCCGCGCCGGTTGGCCGCTTCTTTGTCCATATTGACGGCCGTACCGCTGTTAACAATGTGCCCCCGGGCGCCTATTACCCCTATGTCGGCAAAGCCTGGCAATCCGTGGCCGGCCAGACAGTCAGCGTCGGCGATGCTTTCCTGCCGCTGGTAGCGCCGGGCACATTACAGCCGGTCAGTCAGACGGAAGAAACGGTGATCACCTTTCCGCCGGAAGTCATCGCCGGGCATCCTGAGCTGGAAGGGGTGCAAATCAGCGTGCCGGCTGATTCGCTTTATGGCGACGACGGCACACGCGGCGGGCAGGTGGGTATTGCGCCCGTGCCGCCCGACCGGTTGCCCGGCCGCCTGCCGGAGGGGCTGGATTTTCCCATCGTCATTACCGTGCAAACGGATGGCCCGACCAATTTCGACGTGCCCGCGCCAATCTGCTTTCCCAATTTGCCTGACCCCAACACGGGCGAAACGCAGCAGCCGGGCGAGAAGAGCGCGTTGTGGAGCTTCAACCATGATGACGGCAAATGGCATGTGGTCGGTCCGATGACGGTTTCGGCCGATCGCGCGTTGGTTTGCTCTGACCCTGGCTACGGCATTCTGGCTCCCGGTTGGCATGGCGACGATCCCGACAGTGAAGGGGATTTTGGCGATGGCGGCGGCGGCGACCCTGACTGCGATCCCGAACAAGAAGAGTGCGACACGCCCCCCCCCTGCCCCAGCCCCGACGATTTTAGGAAATATCAGTTTGCTTGCTCCGTCGGCGCCGGTCTGGGCGTTGCCGGCTGTTTCACCTTTAACCAGGGCGTTGAAGACCTCTGTGGAAATATCGTCAGTGAACATCTATGTGACGAGATAGTGGAAGGGGCGGATGATTGCGCGGAAAAAACGGCCCAATTGGGCAAGGCGTGTCAGAAGCGGTTGGATCAGTGCATTGCTGACTTCATCAGCGGCCGTTCAATCCTCGATGTCCCTGACGGCCCCATGTCAGTGTTGACCGATACGGTCGTGGTTCCCTACGGAACCTGGCCGACGGACTTGCTAGATGAGTTGAACGAATTGGTATTGACTTCTCAGAGTGTTGTGACTGACACGCTCCAGCAAGTCGCTCTGCAAGATCAAATCAGGGCCGTCTTGAATGGGGCTGTTAGCGACGAAGAGTTGACGCCAGAACAGTGGGCGGCGTTTTTGCCCTTACTGGAGCAATTCAACGCCCTCACTGGTGGGCGCGGGCCGCAGGAATTTTACAACCCCCGTATGGACCATCTGGCGCAGTTAGTAAAGGTTATCGAAGCGCGATTGCACCTGTTAGACACGCCTCCCGGCTGGTATGTTTTGGAAAACCTCGATAATGGGCTGATCCAACGCGGGCGCACTGAGACGAACGGGGCGTTACGCGGCTTGTTCCTCAGCCCAGAGACACATTATGTGCTTAATCGGCTTGTGCCCCAGGGCAGCGGCTTTAATTTTCCGCAGAACCAGGGGGGCTTTGGGCTGACGCGCAGTGAATTCTACAGCCCGCCGGCCGGTTTTCGGCTGGATATGCGGCGCGGAGGTTGGACGTATGATCCTACGCCGGACAACGACGGGGATGGATTGACGGCGCAAGAGGAATTTGTGGTGGGCACATCGGACAATTCGGCCGATTCCGACGCCGACGGCATTACCGACCCCACCGAACTGCTGCAAGCCACCGATCCCTTAGACAATTCGCCGGCCCAAACCGGGTTGGTAGGTTCGGTGGATACGCCCGGCACAGCGGTGGACGTGTGCGCCTTCAACGACATCGTGGTTGTGGCCGACTCCAGCGCGGGCGTGAGCGTCTTTAACGCGTTTGACCATTTCAACCCTATCGTCATTGCCCAGGTGAATACACCCGGCGCGGCTAGCCGTGTGGCCTGCGCGCCGGGCCAGAACCGCGTGGCGGTGGCTGATGGCAGCGCCGGCCTGGCGATTATTGACATCATCGATCCGCCTACGGCGACAATTGTTCACCAGGTGGCGTTGGGCGGCGCGGCTCAAGCTGTGGCCGCAGAAGCCAATCTGGCCTATGTCGGCCTGAGCAACGGCGGGATCAAGGTCGTGGATTTGCAGACAGGGGATGTGCTAGGGAGTGTGACGGTCCCGGGCGGGGTGAAAGACATTCAGATCGGCCGAAATTATATTTATGCCCTCAGCGCCACCCAGCTGCATGTTGTCTCCCGCTTCAACCAGGGGTTACAGCGGCTAACTAGCACCGCTTCTCCGTATATCGTCCCGGAGAATCGCCGCTTGTTTGCCGGCGAATCCCTTGTGTATGCCATTCACCCACGCGGTTACAACACCTTTGACCTGAGCGATCCATTACATCCCACCCTGATTGCCGCCGGCAACACCGCCCAATTCGGCTGGCTGCAACTGGTGGATAACGGCTCCGGTCTGGGCGTGGCGGCCGTGGGGCTCAACTTGAACCCAGACAACACGGGCGATGTGCGTCTCTACGATGTTAGCGATCCGGGGCAGACAAATGAATTCTTGACCACCTATGAGACACCCGGCTCGGCGCGCGCGGTGGCGTTGTATGACGGCCTGGCTTATGCCGTTGACGGGGCCCGCGGCTTGCAGGTGATCAATTACCTGGCCTTTGATGCGCAAGGCCAACCGCCAAGCGTGACCTTAACCACCAATTTTCCGGCGGGTCTGGTCGAAGAAGGTCAGGTGCTTCAACTGGCGGCTAGCGTGGCCGACGACGTGCAGGTAGGGCGCGTCGAGTTCTATGTAGACAGCCAAAGGGTGAGCACGGACGGCAATTATCCGTTCACTTATGGCCTGATTGCGCCTAACACACAACTGACATTGACGGTGCAAGCGCGCGCTTTCGACACAGGGGGGAACGCCGCCTGGTCGGACCGGCTGACATTGACGGTCGTGCCGGATGCGACGCCGCCGCTGGTGACACAATTCACGCCTCAGGGCGGCCAGGCGGTGAACACGGTGTCCGCGGTGTCGGCATTTTTTAGCGAGCCGATGTCGGCTGCCAGCCTGGATACAACCACGTTCTTGGTGAGAGAGGCGGGCGCGGATGGGCAATTGGGGACGGGAGATGATGTGTCGGTTTCGGCCGATTCTCTCGCCTACCTGGACAACAACACCGCCGCCGCCCTTCTCTTTAACACCCCTCTGCCCATCGGACGTTATCAGGCCACCTTGCTCGGCAGCATCACCGATCTGGCCGGCAATCCTATCGGCAGCGACTTTAGCTGGGAATTCAACGTCCGCCTGGGCATCTATTGGACCAACCCGGCCGGCGGCCCCTGGAGCACGGCGGCCAACTGGAGCGGCGGCAGCGTGCCTACCGGCGACGATGTAGTAGTTATTGATCTGCCCGCCGTCTACACGGTGAGCGTTCAGGGAACGCAGGCGGCCGGCTCCTTGCGGATCGTCAATCCCAACGCCACACTCAAAGTGCAGAGCACCAGCGCCGGCAACACAACCCTTACCGTGTTCAACGATCTCATCAATGACGGCAGCGTCCAAATCGAGACTACCGGCGCAAACGTGAATCGGCCGACCCTACTCGAAGTGACTAACGGGCGCTTTGTCAACAACGGCGCGCTCGAATTCCTGACCGGCAGCAATCTGAACAGCCGTATTCTGCGCGCTAATCTCTTCAATACTGGCGTGGTCAACGTCAATTACAATGCCACGCTCGACAAAGCCAACGCCGAAATCGTCAACGAAGGCGTGATAAACATTGTCTCCGGTGAAACGATGACGTTAAGCGGCGTCGGGCATACCTTTTACCAGAACGCCGGCTTGTTGAGCGGCGGCGCGTTCACTTCAGTCAACGGCGGCGCATTCTACTTTGCGGGCGGCGCCGTCACGGGTCTCACCCCTATCATCAACGGCGGCCATCTGGAGTTCGGCCCCTCGGCCGCCGGCCCGGCCAACTTCCGCCAGGTGGGGGTCGGGACACTCCGCGGTGATATTCCGGCCGATGTCGAGGTGTGGATCAACGGAGGCAGCGGTTTCGGCGCAGCCGCCGTCGCGGCGCAGCAAAGCTTCACCAATTACGGCACGCTACGCCTCGAAACCGGCGGCGCAAACCAGAACGTCGCTTCTACCCTGACACTGGACAACGGCCTTTTGACCAATCGGGGTGTGATCAACAGCAACAGTGGCAGCAATTTGAATGCGCGCAACCTGAACGCCTCGCTGGATAACCAGGGCGTCGTTAATGTTAACTACAACCTGACGATGGCTAAGGCGAATGCGGTGATTACGAGTACAGGGGTGATTAACCTGGCCGCCGGTGAAACCCTGGCCATCAGCGGAGGCGCGCCTACCGTCAACCTGGTTAGCGGCGACATCGCCGGCAGCGGCATTTTCAAGCTGACCAGCGGCGTGGTTAACTTTAGCGCCCAAACGGCCAACGCCACCTCGCCCCGGCTGATCAATAGCACACTAAACTTTGCGCCGGGCGCGGTGGGCGCGGGGACGTGGCGCATGGGCGGAAGTGACGGCCATCTTAGCGGCGACATTCCGGCGGGGGTGACGCTGTGGGTCAACGGCGGCGATCTGAACAATAGCGCAGCCGGCGTGACGGCCGACGCCGGTCTGACCAATTTCGGCACTATCCGCATCGAGACCAGCGGCGCCAACCAGAATGTGGCCTCAACTCTGACGGTCAACAACGGCGTCCTGGTGAACCAGGGCACAATTAACGCCAATGTGGGCAGCAACCTGAACACGCGCAATCTGAACGCCTCGGTAGACAATAGGGGCGCGATCAACGTCAACTACAATCTGAACATGGCGCTAGCGGGCGCGGCCATCACCAACCGTGGCAGTATCGTCATCGCCGCCGACGAGACGCTCAGCATCAGCAACGCTATGCCAACCTTCACCCTCGACGGCGGCGCGATCGGCGGCGGCGGTGTCTTCAAACTTACCAGCGGCCAATTCAACTACTTGAGCGGTGACGTGAGCGGCGGCGACCGCCGCCTGTTTGGCTCGACGCTCAGCTTCGGCCCTGGCGCAACCGGCGCCGGCACGCTGCGCATGGCCGACATCGGCGGCGCGTTGAGCGGCGACATTCCCCCGAATGTTACGCTGTGGGTGAACGGCGGCGACCTGGCGAATGGCGCGGCAACGGTGGTGGCGGAGAACGGCCTGACTAACTACGGCACAATTCGACTGGAAACCAGCGGCGCCAACCAAAACTGGCCTTCCACCCTGACCGTTAATAGCGGAACACTGGTGAATGTGGGCGTCATCAACAGTAACGCGGGCAGCAATCTCAATACCCGCAATCTCAACGCCTCGCTGGATAACCAGGGGACGGTCAACGTCAACTACAATCTGAACATGGGCAAGGCGGATGCCATTATTACCAGCACAGGGACGATTAACATTGTTTCTGGTGAAACCCTGGCGATCAGCGGCGGCGCGCCTACCGTCAACCTGGTCAGCGGCAACATCACCGGCAGCGGCGTTTTCAAGCTGACCGGCGGCGTGGTGAATTTCAGCGCCCAAACGGCTAACGACACCTCGCCCCGGCTGATCAACAGCACCCTGAACTTCGCGCCGGGCGCGGTAGGCACAGGGACGTGGCGCATGGGCGGAACTAACGGCCATCTCAGCGGCGACATTCCGGCGGGGGTGACGCTGTGGGTCAACGGCGGCGATCTGAACAATAGCGCAGCCGG
>JAYRVN010000485.1:0-2308 GCA_041918535.1 Chloroflexota bacterium | reverse complement strand
AATCCGGTTTCGCAACCAGTTTTGCTATATTGATGCTTACACCGAGCCTACGATAAGCGAAAACTGGCCGCCCCCCGATTGGTACGAAACCAGAGATGAGTTTATTGCCCGTATGCGCAACACGCCAACGCATTTGTGCCGGCTGCGTTACTTCGGCGATGATCGCTGGGGGTTCGCCTTTTATACCTACAGCAATGAGCAGTACGAGCTGGCGCTTTTCCCAAACGGCACATTTTACGGCACGCCAGAAGAGGCGTTTGCCGCATCAGCCGTATTCTTGAGCTGAGGGGCAAGGCTTGACGGTAAGTTTCGGCCGATCCGCTCTCCCCCTCTTCTACCCGGCACAATCATCCCAAAGGCATCCTGCGCCCACGATGTAGCCCGGCGTTCTTAACGCAATCCCGTCAAATAACGCGCAATCACCATGCGCTGGATTTCGCTCGTGCCCTCGTAGATTTCCGTGATCTTGGCATCGCGGTAGTAACGCTCGATGGGCATCTCCTTGCTGTAGCCCATGCCGCCGTGAATCTGCACCGCTTCTTTGGCGCAATAGTTGGCCGTCTCGCTGGCGAAGAGCTTGGCGACGCTGGCCTCCAGACCATAGCGCTCGCCCGTCTTCTTGGCGCGCTCCTTGGCCAGGCACGCCTGGTAAATGAGCAGGCGGCTGGCATCCACGCGACATTTCATATCCGCCAACTTTTGCTGGATCATCTGGAACTGGCCGATCTTCTGCCCAAACGCTTCGCGCTCCTGAGCATAGCGGACGCTGGCTTCCAGGCACGCTTCGGCAATGCCGAGCGCCTGCGAGGCGATGCCAATCCGGCCGGCATCTAGCACATTCATGGCGATTTTGAAGCCCTCGCCCTCTTTGCCCAGCCGATTCTCCACCGGACAAAAATAGTTGTCGAAGATGATTTCACTGGTGGCGCTGGCGCGGATGCCCATTTTGGGCTCCGTCTTGCCGCGCGCGAAGCCCGGCTGGTCGGTCTCGATGAGGAACGCTGTGATGCCGTTGTGTTTCTTTTCCGGCTGCGTCATGGTGAAGAGCACAACGATATCGGCGTAGGGCGCGGACGTGACCCAAGATTTGCGCCCATTGATCACATAATGCGTGCCCTCGGCGTTGAGTACGGCGCGGCTGGCCATGTTGCCGGCGTCGGAACCGCTCATCGGCTCCGTCAGGCTATAGGAGCCGATTTTGCGCCCGTCAGCGATGGGCGCTAAATATTTCTGCTTCTGCGCTTCCGTGCCAAACTTCATCAGGCCGTGGCACACCAACGAGTTGTTGACCGACATAACCGTGCCGTGGCTGGCATCCACGCGGCAGATTTCGATCAGGGCCAGGGCGTAGGCCAACGTATCCAGGCCCGCGCCGCCGTATTCTTCCGGCACTTCGATGCCCATGAAGCCGAGCGCGCCCATCTGGCGCACAGTGTTGATGGGAAATTCGCCGGTCTGGTCGTGGTGTTCGGCAATGGGGGCGATGGCGTTCTGGGCAAAGTCGCGGGCGGCTTGCCGGATCATGCGATGTTCTTCAGTGATGAAGGGAAAGAGTTCGTCGCTCATGGTAGTTGCTTCTCCTTGCTGGGAGTCGGTGAGCGGTTGCCGGGCCAAGCCAGGGAGCGCGATGCGCACTCAGCCTGGCTTGAAGCGCCTGCACAACCAGTTTCTCCCAGATTATACGAGCCTTGACCAGGTCTCGCCAGAAGGATTTCATGTTACAATGGCAGAGATGTACGCGGAATTGGTGGTGAACGTGGAAGCGCCGTTGGCGGGCACATTTCATTATCATGTGCCGGCCGATTTGGCTGAGCAGGTGCGGGTTGGGCAGTTGGTGGAGGTGGAATTCGGCCGAATCCTGGCCCAAGGCATCATCATCACTCTGGCCGACAGCGCGCCGATTGCCGAGACCAAGCCGCTCATCGCCCTGGTAGATGAGACGCCCGTCGTCTATCCCTGGCAGATCGAACTGGCGCGTTGGTTGAGCAGCGCCTATGTGACGCCGCTCAACGCCTGTCTGCGCCTGATGTTGCCGCCCGGCCTGACGCGCTGGGCCGACATGACTCTGGATATTCACCCACAATGGGCCGGACAGGGCCGTCTGACGCCGCTACAGGAGCGGATCATCGCGCTGCTGCGGGAAAAGGGAGACCTGCGCGGGCGCAAGCTGGCGGCGCAATTGCCGCGCGCGGAGCGGGAACGCTGGAAGAGTGCGGTGGCGCAATTGGTGGGGCGGGGCATTCTGCGGCGCGGTAGTGTGCTGGACTCGCCCCGCATTCGGCCGAAAATCCTACGCACCGCCGAGCTT
>JAYRVN010000484.1:0-14679 GCA_041918535.1 Chloroflexota bacterium | reverse complement strand
GGTTTTTAGCCAGGGGGTCTTGCGTGATTTTGCCCGCTGGCTCATTTGGGAAATCGGTCAGGCGGTGGGTATTTACCCCAGTTCGATCCATGAGCTGTATATGGCGGTGGGGCGCGGCGATTTGCCATCTAACTTCACGGTGCCGGCGATGAACATCCGGGTGATGAATTACAACACGACGCGGGCCGTTTTTCGGGCGGCCAACCGGTATGCCGTGGGCGCAATGTTGTTTGAGATCGCTCGTTCAGAAATCGGCTACACCGACCAACGCCCGGCGGAATATGTCGCCAGTGTGATGGCTGCTGCGTTGAAAGAAGGTTATCGGGGCCCCCTGTTTGTCCAGGGGGATCATTTCCAGATTTCCGCCAGTCGCTATGCTTCCGATCCGGAGGCTGAAGTTCAATCCGTCAAGGATTTGATGGATGAGGCGGTCTCCGCCGGGTTCTACAACATTGATATTGACACCTCCACCTTGGTGGATTTGCGTTTCCCCACCTTGGATGAGCAACAGAGTCTGAACTATTCACTGTGTGCGCATCTGACGGAATATGCGCGCGCCATCCAGCCGGCCGGGGTGACGATTTCCCTGGGCGGCGAGATTGGCGAGGTGGGACACAAGAACTCCACAGTGGAAGAGTTGCGCGCTTTCATGGATGGGTATGGGCGGGTGTTGCCGGCAGGCATGGCCGGCATCTCGAAGATTTCGGTGCAAACGGGCACGAGTCATGGCGGCGTGGTGTTGCCGGATGGCTCGCTGGCTGATGTGAAGGTGGACTTTGACACGCTGAAGGCGCTCAGTCAAGCGGCGCGGGAGGAGTATCATTGCGGCGGGGCCGTGCAGCACGGCGCTTCGACGTTGCCGGCAACGGCCTTCGGTAAATTCCCGGAGATTGGCACGTTGGAGATTCATCTGGCGACGAATTTCCAGAATATCGCTTTGGATAATATGCCGGCGGAAGTTTCGGCCGAAATTCACACCTACATCCGCGATCACTTCCACAAAGAGTGGAAAGCCGGCCAGACCGAAGAACAGTTTATCTATCAGACGCGCAAAAAGGTCATCGGCCCTATGAAGAAGGCGTGGTGGAATCTGGATAGAGCCGCGCAAGATCGTCTGGGCGATATCTTGCAACAGCAATTTGAGATGCTCTTCAGGAGCCTGAATGTGGTCAACACGCGCCGCACGGCAGCCCGCGTGACCACGCGTGTGGAGCAACATCGGGAACGCCCGCTGGCCGCCATTGAAGAGACGGAGCTGGTCATATCGGCCGATTTAAGTGATTAGCGCGCCTGAATGAGCCCGGTTTCGCCGACTGGGGAAAGTTGTACTAACTTGTGACTTTCACGTACCTCTTTGTGTCTGATAGGGTTGTATTTGTTAACCAATTCTTCAGAAAGGAGTAGGAGAAGATGTTAAAAGAGTTCCGTGATTTCATTATGAAGGGCAATGTGCTCGATCTGGCAGTTGCCGTGATCATGGCCGTGGCCTTTGGCGCAGTCGTCACCTCGCTGGTTAACGACATCATCATGCCGCTCGTCGGTATTGTGCTCGGCGGTGTTGACTTTTCCGGTCTGGCGATCACTGTGGGTGAGGCGTTGGTGAAGTATGGCAATTTCATCCAAACCATCATCAACTTCCTGCTCGTTGCCTTCGTCGTCTTCCTGATCGTTCGCAGCTTCAACCGCATGCGCGTCGTCAAGAAGTAAATAGCACCCCCTTATTGAATCGTCACACAGGGCGACTCGTGAGAGTCGCCTTGTGTGTTTCAGGCGGCTTGACCGATCTCTTCCCCCCAATCGGTAACGCAAAAAGCCAGGATTCTGTACAATTGACCGGAGGACGGCGCGCTTCAGGCGCGCCCTATCCGGCACAACGCTGTGCCCCATTCCCAAAAGTGAGGGCCTTATGGACACACCCCTGTTAGATTATCGTGAGGCAGTGGATGGCGCTTTGATTGACATCAATCGGCGTTTGATCCTGCCGCGCATCGCTGCGCATGACCACACCGTTTGGCAAGCAGACCCGACCGAGATCACCAATCGCTTGGGTTGGTTAGATAGCCCGGCCGCCATGTTCAACGAACTGCCCGCCCTACAAACCCTGGTTGAGGGTGTTCGGGCGGACGGTTACACCGATGTTTTGTTGCTGGGCATGGGCGGCTCCAGCCTGGCCCCTGAGATGTTTAGCCTTATTTTCGGCGGTCACGGCTTGCGCCTGTCTGTCTTAGACAGCACCACCCCGGAGGCGGTCCTCCGCCACCGCGCGCGCTTGGACTTGAGCCGGACCCTATTTATCGTCTCATCCAAATCAGGCAGCACGGTCGAGACACATGCGTTTTTCAAGTACTTCTATAACGAGACCTGCGCCGCTTTAGGTGTGGCGCAGGCCGGCGTGCACTTTGTTGCCATAACGGACCCGGGCAGCCAGCTTGGTCGGTGGGCGGAACAGTATGGTTTTCGGGCCACCCTGGTCAACGATCCTAACATCGGCGGGCGCTATTCGGCCCTTTCGCAGTTCGGCCTGGCCCCGGCGGCCCTGGTCGGCGTGGATGTGCGGCTCTATTTGCAACGCGCATTGGAAATGGCGGCGTTATGTGACCTGCGACAAGTTTCGGCCGAAAATAATCCGGCCGCCGTTCTGGGCACACTCATCGCCGTGGCGGCCGCCCAAGGGCGCGACAAGTTGACCCTCATTTTGCCCGAAGCCTGGCTGAGCTTTGGGGATTGGGTGGAACAATTAGTGGCCGAGAGCGTGGGCAAAGAGGGCAAAGGGGTATTGCCGGTGGTGGGCGAAACCTTGGCCGCCCCGGATCAATATGGCGCAGATCGCTTGTTTGTGGCCTTTCAGTTAGATGGCGACCAGACACAGACGGCAGCCGTGGCCGCGTTGGAGATGGCCGGGCAGCCGGTAATCCGGCTAGGGCTGCGCGACGTCTATGATCTGGCCGGCGAAATGTACCGTTGGGAATTGGCTACCGCGATTCTGGGCTATCATCTAGAGATCAATCCGTTTGATCAGCCCAATGTGGAAGAGGCCAAGAAACTGGCGCGGGCGGCGGTGAAAGCGTATACCGAGACGGGGCGGTTGCCGCAACCGACGCCGACGTTGGCTGAGGGGGGGATTACCGTTTACGGGCCCACCACGGCGCAAGAGGCGGGAACCGCTTTGCGCCGATTTTTGGCGCAGGGCGAGCCGGGCGACTATGTGGCCCTGCAAGCTTATCTGCCGCCGACTCCGGCGACCGGCCAACAATTAGCTGCTCTGCGCCAGGCTGTGCGCGATCGCACACGTCTGGCGACGACGTTAGGCTACGGGCCGCGTTTCTTACATTCGACCGGGCAATTGCACAAGGGAGACGCCGGGCGCGGGTTGTTTGTTGTGTTGTCCTATGACCCTGAGCAAGATGCCGCTATCCCGGATGAGGCGGGGGCGGAGGCCTCAACCCTGAGCTTCGGCGTGTTGGTGCGCGCTCAGGTGTTGGGCGATGTTCAGGCCTTGGAACAGAATGGACGGCGGGTGTTGCGCTTCCATTTCGGCCGAAATGTGGCCGACGGTTTGCAAAGGTTATGGCAGGCGTTACACGAGGAGGCTGAAAATGTATAAACGACGCTGGATCGCCTGGTTGTGTGTCCTGGTTATCGCCGCCGGCGTGGCGTGTTCGGCCGAATCTTCCCCCACGCCCACGCTGCTCCCACCCGCCTCTGCGCCCGCGTCCGCCCAACCCATGGTCGCGCCTACTCCCGAACTGGGGCTGCCGCCCGCCGATGCCTGGTGGAACGATGCCGTCTTCTATGAGGTTTTCGTGCGTAGCTTCTATGATAGCGACGGCGATGGCGACGGCGATCTCGCCGGCCTCATCGCCAGGCTGGATTACCTCAACGACGGCGACCCAACCACGACGGATGACCTGGGTGTGGACGGCTTGTGGCTCATGCCGATCATGCAATCCCCCAGCTATCATGGCTATGATGTCACCGACTATCTGGCGGTAGAAAGCGACTATGGCGTCAACGCCGACTTCAAACGCTTGATAACTGAGGCTCACCAACGCGGCGTCAAGGTGATTATTGATCTGGTGCTCAATCACACGTCGGCCGCCCATCCCTGGTTTCAACAGGCGCGCCAGCCTGACAGCCCCTTCCGCGATTGGTACGTTTGGTCGGAGCGCGATCTGGGCGGCGCCTGGTATGACGCCCCCGGTGGCGTTTATTACGCTTACTTTTGGGATCAGATGCCGGACCTCAACTATCGCAACGCCCGCGTCACAGCCGCCGTCTACAGCGTGGCCGACTTCTGGCTCAAGCAGATGGGGGCGGACGGCTTCCGCCTGGATGCCGTCAAGCATTTGATCGAAGATGGCGGCGTGGTGGAAAACACGCCGGAAACCCACGCCTGGTTGCAACAGTTCCAGGCGCATCTGACCCAAAGCCGGCCGGATGTGTTGACCGTCGGCGAGATTTACGGCGGCTCGCCCAGTTTGTTGGCGGATTACATCACCCACGCTGAGCTCAATCTGGCGTTTGAATTCAATTTTGCGCAGGCCATCATTGACAGTTTGCGCGTGGGCAAAGAAGGCGCATTACGTCTGGCGCAAATGCAACTGCTGCCGGCCTATCCGCCCGGTCAATATGCCACGTTCATCACCAACCACGACCAAAACCGGGTCGCCTCGCAACTGTTGGACAATCTGGACAAGGCCAAGGTGGCCGGGACGCTTCTGTTGACCTCGCCCGGTGTGCCATTCGTCTATTATGGCGAGGAGATTGGTCTGACCGGGGTGAAGCCTGACGAGCAAATTCGCACGCCGATGCCCTGGAGCGACGCGCCCAACGCCGGCTTTACCACCGGCCGGCCCTGGGAGCCCTTGAATGAGGATTGGCCGACGAAGAATGTGGCGGCTCAGGCCGGGGACCCCCATTCTATCCTTAACCATTATCGCCGCTTGATCCAACTCCGTCAGGCCAATAGCGCCTTACGGCGGGGCGATCTCGTCATCCTGAAGGCGGACACGCCGGCGGTCTACGCGTATCTGCGTGTCCATCCAGAGGGGGCGGCGCTGGTTATGGTCAATCTGAGCAATCGGCCGATTTCAGACTATAGCCTGCGCGTCACAACCAGCCCCTTGCGTGGAACCCAGCCGGGGCGCGATATGCTGGCCGACGCCGCCATTGCCGACCTGACGGTAGACGAGCAGGGCGGTTTTGAAGATTATCGGCCGATTCCCGAACTGGCGCCATTGGGCAGTTATGTAATTGAGTTGACGCCATGACAGCCGGGTCGACGTCGCCTCCCTACGTCAAAATCTGCGGACTGACGAACCTGGCCGATGCGTTGGCCGCGGCAGACGCCGGGGCGGATTATCTCGGCTTCATTTTCTATGCCGGGAGCCGGCGAGCGGTGAGTGTGGCGACTGTGCAGATGCTCACGCCGGCCTTGCGCGCGCGCGCGGACTGCCCGGTGTTGGTGGGCGTGTTTGTCAACGCTTCGGCCGAATCCATCGCCCACACCCTGGCCGTTTGTCAACTCGATCTCGCCCAACTGAGCGGGGATGAGCCGCCGTTCCTGGTCGGCGATCCGCAATCTCCCATCTACGGCCGCGCCTACAAAGCCTTGCGCCCCGCCAGCTTTCTGGAAGCGGAAGCCGACGCCGAGTGGTACACGGCCCCGGCAACGGCCCACCCGTGGCTGCCTGACCTGTTGCTGGATAGTTACCAGCCCGGTCAATATGGCGGCGCCGGCCTCACCGGTGATTGGGAGATAGCGGCCCGGTTAGCGCGCCAGGTTCCGCGCTTGATGTTGGCCGGCGGCTTGACCCCGGCCAACGTCGCCGCGGCTGTGGCGCAAGTGCAGCCGTTTGCCGTGGATGTGGCCGGTGGTGTGGAAGCTGCGCCGGGCAGCAAAGACCCGGCGGCTGTACAACGGTTTGTGGCGGCGGCTAAAGGGAGGTAAGTCTGAGGGAGAGGGGGCGAATTCGGCCGAAGGTTCAGTTATCTTGCGCGGTTGGCCGGTAATGTCCTTCCACCCATACGCTCTGATCGGCGCCCACCTCTTTTTTCCACACCGGCACAATTTCCTTTAAGCGGTCAATGGCATAGCGCGCCGCTTCAAAAGCGCCCTGATCGCGATGACCGGCGGCGCAAGCCACAAAAGTGGTGATTTCGCCTACTTGTAATCGGCCGATACGCTGTACCAACGCCACCCCTTTCACCATCGGCCAGCGTTCCCCAATCTCCCGCACAATCTGCTCCATTTTCTGCTGCGCCATAGCCGCATACGCCTCATACTCCAGATGCAGCGTGACGGGCGGCAAGCCCTCGCGTTGGGTCTCGCCCCGCACCGAACCGGTGAAACTGACAATCGCCCCTACATCCGCCCGCCGCAAGCGCGCTTGAATAGCATTCAGGTCTATCGCTTCTGTCGTTACCGCCAAATAGACTGGGTGTTCCATATCGGTCATTGCCTCAGCCAGGGTTAGCCGCCACTCACCGGCGGGAACAAGGCCACCTCATCGCCCGGTTGCAGGAGCGTATCCCGGTCGGCATAAGCCAGATTGACGGCTACCAAGGTCATGGGCAAGGCTGGCGTTAGGGCGGGATAAGCTTCGGTCAGAGCCGCCAGCAAATCCCCCACCCGCAACGGCGGCTCTACCGCCACGGTCACCTGTCCGCTGCCGGCTCGATCTTTTAACGTGGCAAATAAACGCACGGTCATCGGCATACTTAATCCTCCCAGACAAGGTCGCCGCTGCGCCCGCCGCTTTTGGCCGTCAGGCGCACATCGGTGATGCGCATAGCGCGATCAACCCCCTTGGCCATGTCATAAATCGTCAACGCGGCTACCGTCGCGGCGGTCAAAGCTTCCATCTCCACGCCGGTCTTGCCGTCCACGCGCACCGTCGCCTGAATGTTAACCCGACTGGCGGCCACATCCGGCCGGCAAATCACTTCAATGTGCGTAATGGGCAAGGGGTGGCAAAGGGGGATTAGTTCGCTGGTGCGTTTGGCCGCCATAATCCCGGCCAATTGCGCCGTGCTGAAAACATCCCCCTTGCGCATTTGCCCCTCCAGGATCAGTTGCAAGGTGGCTGGTTGCATGACCACGGATGCGCGGGCTGTTGCGCGTCGGCTGGTAACGGCTTTGTCGCCGACATCTATCATACGGGCTTGTCCTTGTTCGTCGAGGTGAGTTAGGCCGGCGGGTATGTTGTCCATAGAGCTTGTCTTACCTTCAATCCCTGGGATAGAACCAGGTTAATTATTGTGGGATGATTACTATTCGTCAAATCGGACGTAGGCGGCTAAACTACTGGACAGGTTGCCCAAAGTTTTCTATCATTATTATTACATAAATCTGGAAAATCGAGCAAACTTATGCCTCTGGATCGTTTCGGCCGAAATATCAACTACTTGCGCATCTCCCTCACCGACAAGTGTAACCTGCGCTGCGTCTACTGTATGCCGGAAGATATGACATTTCGGCCGAATGCCGAACTCATGCAAGATGATGAACTCATCCGCCTGGTGCGACTGTGCGCCGAATTGGGTTTTCAAAAATACCGACTCACCGGAGGTGAACCCACCATACGCGCCAATGTGGTCGAGATTGTCAGGCGTATGGCCGCCATCCCCGGCGTCGACATCATCGGCCTAACCACCAATGGCGTGCTGCTCGATCATCTGGCGCGCCCATTGGCCGCAGCCGGTCTTTCCCGCGTCAACATTAGCCTGGATACACTCGATCCGCTCAAGTTTCGTCGCATCACCCGTTGGGGACATGTGGAGGATGTTTGGCGCGGTATCGAAGCGGCCGAGGCGGCCGGCCTGAAAATAAAGCTTAATGCCGTTGTTGTGCGCCACTATAACGACCATGAGGATGTTATCGAACTGGCCCGCCTGACGTTGACCCATGCCTGGCAAGTGCGTTTCATTGAGATGATGCCGTTTGGCGAGGTGGCAGATTTTCAATTGGCAGGGGTTGTGCCGGAGGAAGAGTTGCGGGGGCGCATTTCGGCCGAATTAGGCCCTCTCACCCTGGTGGATGATGGCCGTCTCGACGGCGAAGCGCGCCTCTACACCTTGCCCAACGCCATTGGCGCTTTGGGTTTCATCAGCTCCGTCACCCAACCCTTTTGCGCCAGTTGCAACCGCGCCCGCCTGACGGCCGACGGCCGGCTGCGTCTCTGTCTCCTGCGCGACAAAGAGGTGGATTTGCTCACGCCCTTGCGTCAGGGAGCCACCCATGCCGAGTTGCAAGACATCCTGACCGAGGCGATTTGGCACAAGCCGTGGGGACATGGCCTGGCGCAGCATGTTGTGCCTCTCAGTCGCGTGATGTCGGAAATCGGCGGTTAGCGGTCAGGCGCTTACCAGGAAGCCGGTAGTCGGCCGGTCGCCTTTTCGGACATGCTGAATGTCTGGCGATTGGGTGCCGTTTGTCATTGGTATTTACCAGGCGGTCGCGTTAGAATAGGCTCATTGTCAACATCGCCCATCTTTTGCCGCCTGCGCACGCTATCGGCGTGAATGGGCCGGGAGTAGCCTATCGTTTGAATAACCCCTCAATCCATTTTCACCCAGAGCTTTCCTCTCAACCCGTGCTTGCCCCAACTTAAGGCTCGATGGCACGGGACAATCAGGGCCGATGACAATCGGCTGATGCAGGAGAAACATGAAAAAATCCACGTCCCTACTCAATGTGAGCTTATTGCTGACCTTGTGTTGCCTGATCGCGCTTGTCGCCATCAGCAGCGCCCCTTCGTCCGCCCTAGCCTCCGACACCCTCGGCCCCAAACAATCGGCGGCCTGCGCTCAACTCGATAATCCCGCTATCCGGCCTCTCATGTCCGGTATGTATGAAACCCGCCTCTTACGTGCTTGCGGTCGTTCGGCCGAACTCGGACAGGTTACCGCCTCGTCGGAATCGAAGTCCCCTCTCTTGGGCGTAGATGTACAAGTTAACGACTCCACCGGCGAATCCGGCGTCACTCAGACCCAGAGCGAGACCTCGATGGTCAGGAATGAAAACACCGGCACGATTTGCTCCGCCTACAATGACTCTTACAGCGGCGTCATTTTAGGGCAAGGCTATGCTGGGCTCAGTCGTTCAACCAATGGCGGCGTTAGCTTCACTGACCGCGGCGCGCTCAGCAGCGCCAGCTATGGCGACCCCAGCCTGATCTGGCGACGCCTGGATGGCTATTTCTACATCGCCTCAATCCATAGCAGCGGTGGTATGGGTCTGTGGCGTTCCACGGATGAATGCCAAACCTTCCAATATGTGGGCCTGGCGCATGCCGGCAGCAGCGATGACAAAGAACTTCTCACTGTAGACAACAATCCGGCCAGTTCGCATTATGGCCGCATCTACATGGGCTGGACGGACTTTGCTGTGGGCGCGCGTATCTTCTCCACCTATTCCGATAACACCACCTCCTGGTCTACGCCGGTCGCCTTAAGCGCCTCTGGTGTCAGCGTGCAAGGCGCCTGGCCGACCGTTGCGCCCAACGGGGATGTCTATATGGCTTGGGTGCGTTGGGACCCCTACTACAGCGGCCCCATCTCCATCGAAGTGGCTCGGTCCACCAATGGCGGCGTCAGCTATAGCCTGGTTACCAACCCCATGAGCGGTCAGGTCAACCCTTACGACGCGACAGCCACGGGCGCTTGCGGACGCCCCGCCCTCAAAGCCAACATTCGTTATTTGCCCTCCCCTCAAATCACCGTCAGTCCCAATGGCGACTTGCATGTCGTTTACACCTATGACGTTGACGGTCGCAACGTGGGCGATGTGGTCAATGTGTACTATCGGCGTTCTACCAACAGCGGCGCTTCCTGGCAACCCGAAATCCAGTTGAACGACGATGGCACGACGCGCGATCAATTCTTCCCCACCGTCAGCGCCGGGCCGTCCGGCCGGATCATCGCCACCTGGTACGATCGTCGCCTCGACAGCAACAATACGTTGTTTGATTATTACATGCGAGCTTCGGATGATGGCGGCGCTACCTGGTCGCCCAGCCAGCGTGTGAGCGATGTCTCATCGCCGGTTTACCTCGACCCCAACCTGGCTACCTGCTATCATGGCGACTATGACCAACAGCTTCAGGACGCTTCCTATGCCTATATTCAATGGTCGGACGATCATGTTGTCCGCAGCGGCCATGCCGACCCCGATGTCTGGTTTGACAAAACTGCCTTCGCGCCTGATTTCACCATAGCCGCGGCCCCGGCCAGCCAGAACATTTGCGCCCCCTCCGATGCGCTTTACACAGTGACAGTCGGCCAGGTGCAAGGCTTCGCCGATCCGGTCACGCTTAGCGCCGCCGGTTATCCAGGCGGAGCCACAGCTGCTTTCAGCCCGAATCCGGTGACGCCTCCAGGCGCCAGCACGTTGACAATCGGCAACACCGGCGCCGCCGCTGCCGGCGCGTACGCCATCAGCATCACGGGCACATCAGGCGCGTTGGTACACTCGACCAACGTGGCTCTGAACTTGTTTACAGGCGCCCCTGGAGCCGTAACCTTGCTCACCCCGGTTGACGGCGCGGCAAATCAATCTCTGACCCCCACCTTCACCTGGACGGCCGCTGCTCAAGGCGAGAACTATACGCTGGAAATAGCGACGGATGCCGGTTTTAGCAACATTGTCTACACCGCCACTGTTGCCACCACCAGCCATCTGATCACCACGCCGTTGAACACGCTCTCCACCTATTACTGGCGAGTCCGTCCGCAGAACTTGTGCGGCATGGGCGCCTATTCGGCCGTATTCAGCTTCAGCACCCGCGATGTGCCCGCCATCCTCCTGGTTGACGATGACAACAACAGCCCTGATGTGCGTGGGTACTACACCACCGCTCTAACGGCGCTCGGCCAGGATTACGATGTTTGGGATACGGGCGGAACGGATAACGAACCGGACCTGGCTACCCTCAATCAATACAAGCTGGTAGTCTGGTTCAGCGGTGTGGCCTTTGGCGGCTCAGCCGGCCCTGGCCCGGCCGCGGAGACAGCCTTGGGTTCCTATCTGAGCGCAGCCGGCCAGACTTGCCTCTTCCTATCGGCTCAGGATTACCACTATGACCGTGGGCAAACCCCGTTCATGACCACCTATCTGGGCGCGACGAGCATGACGGACGATGTCAGCCAGACCACCCTCACCGGCAAGACTATCTTCCGGGGCAAGAGCTACACGCTGGCGTATCCTTTCAGTAACTACAGCGATAGCATTGTGAAGGCGCGTCGGACTTACACGATGTTCAACGGTAACTTTGGCACAGCCGTCATCGCCAAAGTGGATAGCACCAACAGCTATGTGACGATGTTCTGGGCTGCCCCCTGGGAAGCTGTTCCCACTGTCCAGGATCGCCAGGATACCATAGCGCCGATTATTAACAAATGCGTCGTACCGTAAATGGGACACGCATTCCCCGGGTAGTTCTTACGACGACTCGGGCGCGGCGTTGAGCAAAGGGGTCATGCGCGTAGTCAGCGCATGGCCCCTTTTTGATTTTGGCTGTGGTTCAGGGTTTCCTGGCCCAAGGGCGCGCCGGCGTTAGTTTGTCGGTGTGTGTGTTGCTTGGTTTATCTGTTCGGCCAGCCAGGCCTCCAACAGGCGTTGGTGACGAGTTTCCAACTTCACGAGTGGGCGCTTGCCCACTAAAAGATCACGGGTCTGCTCAAACGTGTAGGCGTGTTGCTGCATGTAGTACGCTGCCAGTAGCGTGGCCGAACGACCTCGTCCCTTGGCGCAATGCACCAATACGGTGCGTCCCGCTTGCGTTTGCGCCTGCATCCAGGCCACCCCTTGCGTCAACATCTCCGGCGGAGGAACCAACATATCCAGAACTTTGAGCTTCAGGTAGCGAATGTCATGGCGCGCATACAGGGCCAGATCGTCCTCACGCTCGGCGCGGATATCAACCACGGCGTTAATGCCCTGCGCCAACAAGAATGCATAATCGCGCGGGTAGGTGGGCGCGCCGCCCAGCCAAATGCCGGGGGTGATTTCGGTGAACCAGGGGTTGCCGTTCACCGTCTCATGTACATAGCGGATGACAGGGTACAGCTTATCGTAAACGTAGTGGAATGGATTGAGCATCGTGTCTGTCACAAAGGTTGGCGGCTATGCGCTTGATCTCCAAAATTGAGCTTATTTTTGCCGTGCCGGCGGCTGAGCGCGTCGCCGACCCTCCCGCATTTCTCGCTCTAGGACGCGCTTGTACGGGTAAAAGTCCACCTGAATGGTGTGACGCGGGGAATTGACATAACGTTTTCGGCGGGCTGTTTCTTCTTGCACAATGGCGCGGGCCATCGTGGCCCGGTCGGGCAATTGCATCTCGCCGGTGAGCAAGCCGGCCACCCATCTGGCCTGAAGTTCAGCCAGGGGCATGATAGCGCCCAACGGCTGGATCAAGCCGATGACATATAGACCGGGATGATGCGGGTGCGCCACGTGGCGATAAAGCGCGACGTGGTTATCGTCTACCGGCAACAGGTCGGCATCCAAAAAGGGGAAGGTAATAGCATAACCGGTGGCGCAGATAATGGCATCAATTGGTTCCCGGCTGCCATCCTCAAATTGAACGCTATCGCCGCACAGTTCAGCTACGTTTGGCTTCAGGCTGATATCACCCTGGCTGACGAGGTTGAGCAAATCGGCCGATATCGTGGGGTGTTCTGAGAGGAGTTTATGGCGAGGGTAGGGCACGCCGTAGTTCTCCTGATTGCCGACGCCAATCTGTAAGAGGAGGCGATACAGAAGACGTTGCACGGGCCAGGGCAAGCGGGTGATTGGTTCCCATAACCATTTGTCGGTGGGGCGCCCCAGGATATAGCGTGGAATAATGTAGGCACTGCGACGCGTTGACAGGCAAGTGCGCTGAGCGACACGCGCCACTTCGCAGGCGATATCGACGCCGGAGTTGCCCACGCCTATGACGAGGACGCGTTTGTCGACATAGGGCAGCGCGTCGCGGTATTGGCGCGAGTGGGTCATGCGCCCATCAAAGCGGCCAGGAAAATTCGGCCAGCGGGGGTTCCAGTGGTGACCGTTGCAGACCAACACCGCCCGATAGTCGGTGGACTGCTTGGCTCCGCCGCCTACCGGCTGGGTAGTGACGGTATAACCGCCGGTCGGGGACGGTTTGACCTGAATAACCTGGGTGCGAAACGTGATGTGCGGGCGCAAATTGAAATGGGCCGCATAGCTCTCAAAGTATGCCAGAACTTGCGTGTGGTGAGGATAGTTGGGGAAATCGGCCGGCATGGGGAAATCTGAAAACTGCATACGTTCCTTGGAGGTATCTATATGCAAGTTACGGTAAGCCGCCGAACGGTTATTGTCGTTGTTATAGCGCCAGTTGCCGCCGATGTCCGAACCCATTTCAAAACAGTCAAAAGGAATGCTTTTGTCCAGCAAGGTTTTGACCGTGGTGATGCCGGATGCGCCGGCGCCGATAACGCAAACTTTGTCGGTCATTTTTCCTCTGTATGAACTGCCTGGGCCATCTTCGTGGTCGATGGGCGCATAGTCTGGTTGTCATTGGGTAGAAAGGCGAAATTTGGTGGTTGCGCCTTTGCCCATTAAAATCCATGTGTGAGCCGAGTGAGTGGTTAAGCAAACCGGACGGCTAATCTAAAGTGCGATACTGTCTATTATGGAGCAAATGAACGAAACTTCAAATCGAGCGCAGGCCTGGGTGGCCGCGATGCGGCCACGTACTTTGCCATTGACTGTTGCCTGTGTGACGATGGGCGTTTTTTTGGCGGCAGCGACCGGCGCGTTGCGGTGGCTACCGGCGGTGTTGACGCTAGTGACGGCGCTGCTCTTGCAGGTTTTGTCGAATCTGGCGAATGACTATGGGGACAGTGTGCATGGGGCGGACCGAGTGGCTGAGCGTCAGGGGCCGCAGCGGGCGGTGCAGAGTGGGGCAATTTCGGCCGAATCTATGCGTCGCGCCATCGTGATGACAGCCATGTTGGCGATGATCAGCGGCCTGGCGTTGGTGTGGAGCAGTTTCGGCCGAAACCACCTCCCCGCTATTCTTCTCTTCCTCAGCCTGGGCGGCCTGGCCGTATGGGCTGCCATTCGTTACACGGTTGGCCGCCGCCCCTACGGTTACACCGGCCTGGGCGATCTCTTTGTCCTGCTTTTCTTCGGTTGGGTGGGCGTCATCGGGACCTATTACCTGCAAACCCAATCCTGGCGCGCCGACATCTTTCTGCCCGCCACCAGTTGCGGTCTGTTGGCAGTCGCTGTCCTCAACGTCAACAACATGCGCGACATGCTCTCTGACCGTCAGGCGGGTAAACAATCCTTGCCGGTTCGGCTGGGACTAACCGGGGCGCGTCGTTACCACAGCCTGCTGCTAGTGGGGGCTGTTCTGGCCGGCCTGATCTATACGCTCCTGCATGTTGTCTCCCCCTGGCAATTCCTCTTTCTGCTTTCGTTGCCGGGGTTGGCCCGCCACCTGAGCGCCATCTGGCGTACACCGCCGGCGCAATTCGACCCGCTGCTACGTCAAATGGCGCTCACCAGTTTGCTGTTTGTGTTCACTTTTGGCCTGGGCCAATGGTTGGCTGCGGCTATTTAAGCCGTCTTGGCGAAAACGCTTGACCTGATCCGCTGACAATGTTAGAATTTCCGTCGCTGCCCTCATCGTCTAGGGGACTAGGACG
>JAYRVN010000483.1:0-1823 GCA_041918535.1 Chloroflexota bacterium | reverse complement strand
CGTCGCGAGTTCCTTCTGCTTTGAGTACTTCGAGTTGGCCTTCCAACACCAAATACATTTGATCGCCCGGCTCATCCTCATGCACCAAATGCTCACTGGCCTTGAAGGTGATCGCGCGCAATGTGGCGGCGAGCCGCTCCAATTCGTGCAGGGGCAACTCCGCGAAAAACGGCACCTGCGCCAAGATTTGGCTGGGGGGCCGAGAGAGGCGAGCATCTACGGAATCAGACATGGCGTTGACATTTCTAAGGTAAGCGATATTCCAAGAGCGCAATTCGGATACGATAGGATGATATTATTATAGCCTGAAAGCCTATTTGCTCTTGTGTGCGCCTCTATGTTTTGCCGAAGGCGCATCGTGAGCCAGCCGCAATAGCCTTAATCTGACACCTCCTGTAGAATTATTTTATTCTCAACAGCGCACTACCTCTTCAGGAGATTTCCATGGCGGATGAAGAACTGCTGTATTTCAACGGCATCAACGGCGCGACCGGAGACTATGAAACGCCGCCCCTGCCGTTGGAGGCCTTGTCAAAAATCGCTCAAGGCGAAGAGTTGGATGAGACCATCAAGGCCACCCTTAACAAACGCTATCAACAGGATACCGAGGCAGTGCATGGGATGGCGGAGGGTCTGAATCCCAAGAACCTGGCCGAGGCGGGGTGGGGCGTCATCTTCGCTTTTGAAGACAAGGAACGGACTCCGGCCATCAAAGAAGCGCTCAATGAATTGCTGGAACACCGCCAAGCACAGGCGGGCGAGTATTATCGCGAGTACAGTGAAGGGGCCGGCTATCGCCCGAAGGAATATGCCAACGATTTTCTGGCCCGGTTCGGGGCCAGCATTGCCGAGCGGGTGGACCCGCGCAAAACCAAGGTCCCCTATTATTTGCTCATTGTCGGCGACCCCGAAAAAATCCCTTACCGTTTTCAGAGCCAGTTGGATTTGCAGTATGCCGCTGGACGCATTCACTTCGACACGCTGGATGAGTACGCGGCTTATGCCCGCGCCGTGGTGACGGCCGAGACTCATCCGGCGTTTCTGCCGCGCAAAGCTGCTTTTTTTGGCGTCGCCAATGCCGGCGATAAAGCCACACAGTTGAGTTCACAGAATCTGGTTCAGCCGCTTTCAACCCGAGTCCGCGGCGACCAGCCCGATTGGGAAGTGGACGTGTTGCCGCCTCAAGAGAGCACTAAGGCCCGCCTGGGCGAGTTGTTACGCGGCCCAACCCGGCCCTCTTTGCTTTTCACTGCCAGTCATGGCATGGGCTTTCCGCTCGGCCATGAATTGCAAGCCCGGCATCAAGGGGCGCTATTGTGCCAAGATTGGCCTGGCCCAGACTATCGCAAACCCATCCCCGCCGACTATTACTTTTCTGCGGATGACCTGATGGCCACCGACGACCTGCTGGGGTTGTTCGCCTTTTTGTTTGCCTGTTATGGCGCGGGCACGCCCAAAACCGATGAATTTGCCAGACGGACCAGCTCCAGTCAGCAACGCGCGCAAATAGCCGAGGCCGCTTTCCTCGCGCGCCTCCCGCTCAAGATGCTGTCTCAAGGGGCGTTGGCCGTAATTGGCCATGTGGAGCGCGCCTGGGGCACCTCGTTCATGTGGGGGCGCGCCGGCGTGCAGATCGGGGCGTTCGAAAATTCCTTCAAACGGCTGATGGAGGGCCACCCCATCGGTTCTGCCTTTGAGCCGTTCAACGAGCGGTATGCGGCCCTCGGCTCGGAATTGAGTCTTCTGCTGGATGATGCGGGCTATGGCGTGGTAGACGACCAAAAACTGGTGGACAGTTGGACGGCCAACAACGATGCGCGCGG
>JAYRVN010000482.1:0-2319 GCA_041918535.1 Chloroflexota bacterium | reverse complement strand
CATCCCGCCGGAGCCCATCATCCCGCCGGAGCCCATCATCCCGCCGGAGCCCATCATCCCATCAGAACCCATCATTCCGCCGGAGCCCATCATCCCATCAGAACCCATCATTCCGCCGGAGTCCATCATCCCGCCGGAACCGGTTGCCTCGCCTTCTGGATGATGCTGGGCATGTTCTGAGGCATTAGCGGCCATATTGCCTTGCATGCCGCCCGCCATTTCATGTTGCATAGCGTCCGATTGATTAGCGGCCGCCCCTCCCACCATTTGCATGATGCTGTCATGCCAGGGGTTCCAGTCGCTATGACTGAAAAACATCCCGGCGACAAAGGCGACCACCGCCAACAGACAAACTGCAATAATTGGCAAAACTCGCTTACCCATCTTGATCTCCTTCTGGTATTTCTCAATGAGTATATCAAACAGGACCCCCCTACCGGCAGCAACGACCCTAATTGTTAGAGCAGCCTGAGCTATGAAACGCACCCCGTCATCAGCCCGGCCATTTTCGCGCCCGAAGCCGGTCAGAGCGAAAATGAGGCCCAGTGGCAATCACGGCGCTTCGGCGGTATCTTGCCGTAACTGCTAATGCGCTTATACGGCTGATGGGTACGAACAAAAAAGATGCCCTCAGCCAAATAGCCGAGGGCATCTCTCAACAGCCTAGCGCTTGCGGCGTGGCTAAGCGTCGCGGCGACGGCGCGCCAACGCCAGGCCAATCAAGCTCAACGACCCGGCCGCGCCAATCAGAAGGACAGGCCATGCGCGCCCTTCACTCTGCGCCGCGAGCGACGATAAGGAGATAGCCAGCGGCGTCAGACAGAAACGATCGTCTTCCACCTCGCCATTCGGGGCGTAGCCATTCAGCCCCACACCCGCCTGCGTGGTAATGCGCGTGCGAATCTTGAAGCAGACATTGGACGGGCCGTTAAAAGGATCACCGTCGGGATCAAACGTAACCATGTTGAGTCCAGCGCCGGCCGGCTGGTCCACGGCCGCGGCAAACCACGCGCCGTATGTGCCGGGCGCGCCGTTGGCGGTGCTGATGGCATAGTATACAGTTAACAAAGCGCCGGTGGGGTCGCCCTGAACGTCAATGTTCAGAGACGCGGAGGTATTGTCCCACACACCCACCCGCGTGACGCCATTTTCATCGTCGTTGGCCGCGTCATCGGCGAGAGCTTCGCCGGCGGGATTGCCGTTGGTTTCAGCGTCCACTGAAGCGCCGAGGCGCAAATTGGTGGTGAGCAGGTGGCGTGCACCCTGTCCAACCGTAGTGACATAGTTGAGGCCGGCGGCGATGTCGGTTTCGGCCGATCCGTGTTCCGTGTGATCGCCGAAGTCCCAACCGTATACCGGCAGCAGATAATCTTCCACCTCGCCATCCCGCGCCACACCCGTCGAGCCTAAGCCCGCCACGGTGCTAAAGCGGAAGCGCAAGCCCACATTATTGCCGACAATCGTCTGGTCACAAGGCACATTGACCGTGATGGTTTGAGTTGATGGCCCGCCTGAGTAGCTCAGGTCGGCGGCGATCTGCTCGCCCGCCCCAAAGCTCCCATCGCCATTCCAATCAATCCAGGCGTTGAGCAAGCCGGTTTGTCCGCCGGGAACCACACCGGTCACATCCACGCTAACCGTGCTGCAAACAGCCAGGCCGCCGGCCACCAGATTGGTGAAGACAACGCCATTCTCATCGTCGGAGCCGTTGGTATCATCACCCAAAGAATCGGCCGAAGCCAATCCCTGTGGCCCTGTCCCGCTAGACCAAGTCGCCGCTGTGCCCAACTCAGCATCCACACTGGCGCCCAAAGTCAGGCCACTGCTCAACAGGTGACGCGCGCCGTCGCCCGTCGGGTTTTGACCCGGCGCGGCCGCGACCAACGTCTCATAGGGCCCGTCCGGCAGATCGCCGAAATCCCAACCAACCACTTTGAAGGCATAATCCTCCACCTCGCCCGTCGGCGCCCAGCCATTGCTGGCGGCCAGGTCTGCCGCCGTTGTTGTCGGATTGAGGTTTTGCGTCGTGCTGATACGGAACCGCGCATAGTAATTATCCGCCGGGTCACCCAGGTCGCTTAGCGCGGCGTTACACGGCACACCAAACGTGACGCTATAAGAGCCGCCCGATGTGCCATCCGCCACCAGGACATTGGTCATGATCTGCTCGCCGCCGTCCAGGAAGCTGCCATTATCGTTGAAATCCACCCAACCGCTGATATAAGCGTTGCCGCCGCCGGTCGGCGCATTGCCACTCGGAATATCCACCGTGACGGTCTCGCAAGCCGCCAGGTAGATGGGCGAATTGCTTGCACCCAT
>JAYRVN010000481.1:0-3750 GCA_041918535.1 Chloroflexota bacterium | reverse complement strand
CACGCCCCAAGTCAACTACCAGTTATGCCAGCGCAAAACCCTGAACCACACCCTGTTGACGGATCGCTCTTGACAGCCCGACGCGAGACTGCTATGATGCAGCCTATAAGGTGTAGGATGATGGCAAATCGGCGATTTTGCTTTGGCTTTTTTGAATACCCGAACCCGGCCGCAGCGCGGGTCTGGCGGGACGGCTGAAGCACGCAGCCAGTCCCTGATCCAAGATACCTGAGACGCGGCCGACACCGCGTCTTTTTTTGTTTTCGGCATCAGTTTGTAAGACAATTAGGCAGCTCCGCCAATCAACCCATGACAGGATAGAGAGATGTTGGATCAATTAGAACAGTTAAGATTGGAGGCATTCGAACGGCTGGAATCGGCCGAATCCACGCCTGCCCTCGAAGCCTGGTATCGCGACACACTGGGCGGCAAAGGCGCTATTCAACGCCTGACACGTCAGGTAGGTAATCTGCCGCCTCAGGAGCGTCCCGCTTTTGGTCAGGCCGTCAACCAGGCGAAGAGCCGGCTCCAGGCGGCCTTCAATGCGCGCCAGGCGGCGGTAAAAGAGGCGGAACTCGAAGCCAAAATTTCGGCCGAAAGTCTGGACATCACGCTGCCCGGCCGCCGGCAACCCCTCGGCCGTGTGCACATCATCACCCAGACCCTGCGCGAAATCAACCGCATCTTCGGCGACATGGGCTTCCAGGTTTACCGCAGCCGCGATGTGGAAACGGACGCCTATAATTTCGAGCTGCTCAACTTCCCGCCCCACCACCCGGCGCGCGAGATGCAGGACAGTTTCTACACCACCACGCCGGATGTCATCCTGCGCACTCACACCAGCGCCGGCCAGATACGCGCCATGCGGGAATATTGCCCGGAGCCGATTCGCGTAATTTTGCCCGGCATGTGCTATCGCAATGAGCAAGTCACGACCCGCAGCGAGATTCAATTCACCCAGGTAGAAGGGCTGGCTGTGGGGGCTAACATTAGCTTCGCCGATTTGAAGGGCACGTTGACGGAGTATGCCCGGCGGCTCTTCGGCCGCAACCGCGAGACCCGCTTCCGCGCCAGCTACTTCCCCTTCACCGAACCGAGCGCGGAAATGGATGTGACCTGCTTCTTGTGCAACGCCAAAGGCTGCCAGGTGTGCAAATATACCGGCTGGCTGGAAATTCTGGGTTGCGGTATGGTTCACCCCACGGTCTTGCGCAACGGCGGTTATGACCCGGCCCTCTATACCGGCTTTGCTTTCGGCATGGGGCCGGAACGCGCCGCCATGCTCAAATATGGCATTGAGGACATTCGCCTGTTCTGGGCCAATGATTTGCGCTTCTTGCAACAGTTCTAATCGCACACGGACGCCGCCTGACTATCCGCTAGGGGAATTGCTATGCGTGTACCATTATCCTGGTTGAAAGAGTATGTAACCGTTGAGGAATCGGCCGAAACTGTCGCCCGCACCCTCACCAACGCCGGCCTGGAAGTCAAAACCATCCAGACCATTGGCCTGCCCGGCGCAGAATTGGTCTGGGACATGGAACGCATCCGCCTCAGCCGCTTGCTGCGCGTCGAACCCCATCCCAACGCCGACAAATTGGTGCTGGCAACGGTAGATTATGGCGCAGACCAACCGAAAACCGTCGTCACCGGCGCGCCCAATCTTTATCCTTACCTGAATCAGGGCGACCTCAGTTCGCGCAACCTCTTCTCACCGCTGGCGCTAGAAGGGGCGGAAATCTACGACGGCCATGCCGACGGGCGCAAGAAGATGATCCTGAAAGGACGCCCGTTGCGGGGCATTTATAACGACGCCATGCTCTGCTCCGAAAAAGAATTGGGCATCAGCGAAGAACACGCCGGGGTCATCCTTATGGCCGGCGGGCCGTTAGCCCCCGCCTACACGCCGGGCGCGCCTCTGACCGAGATTTTGGGGGATGCCGTGTTGGAGATTGACATCATCCCCAACATCGCCCGCTGCGCCTCAATGGTAGGGGTGGCGCGGGAATATGCGGCGTTGATGAATCGGCCGATTCGCTATCCCAGCTATGACGTCGTCATGCAAGGTCCGCCTATTGACGGACGCGTTGTCATCACCACCGACCGCCCCGACCTCAACCCCCGCTTCGTGGCTCTCGTCATTGACCACATCGAGCAAAAAACCAGTCCTTACTGGCTGCAACACCGGCTGCGCCTGGCCGGACAGCGCCCAATCAACGTCGTCGTAGACATCAGCAACTACATTATGCTGGAAATGGGCCAGCCCAACCACACCTTTGACTACGACTTCCTACGCCGTCGCGCCGACCAATACGACCCGAACGGCCCTGTTCACATCCATACCCGCCTGCCGCACCCCGGCGAGACATTAGTGACGCTGGATGGGGTTACCCGTAGCCTACAGCCGTTTAATATCCTCGTCACCGATCCCCTGGGCAGTTTGAGTCTGGGCGGCGTCATGGGCGGGGCGGATAGCGAGATCAAGCCCGACACCCGCTGCGTCTTGCTGGAAGCGGCGGCCTGGGATTTCATCCACATCCGCCGCAGTCGCGACTGCCTGGGCTTGCCCAGCGAGGCTTCCTTCCGCTTCAGCCGGGGGGTGCATCCCAGTCAGGCGCTACTCGGCGCCAAGCGCGCCGCCGAATTGCTGCGCCTTCTAGCCGGCGGAACGGTGGCGCAAGGCATCGTGGATTACTACCCGGCGCAACCCGCCCCGGTGGTCGTCCCCCTAAGCCTTGACTATGCGCAGCGATTGAGCGGCTTGCCGCTGAGCGCGGCTGAGATGGCCGCTCTGTTGGAAAGGCTGGAGTTCCAGGTGGAAATTCGCCCGGATAGCTTGTTGGTAGGTGCGCCCGACCATCGCCTAGACATCGAAGGCCCGCATGACCTGGTGGAGGAAATCTGCCGCGTCTACGGCTATGAGCGCATCCCTTCCCAGGTGCTGGCGGAAAAGTTGCCGCCGCAGCGCGGCAACCTGTCGTTCGAGGTGGAAGAGCGCATCAAAGACATTCTGACAACCCAGGGTCTACAAGAGATCATTAGCTATCGGTTGACCTCGCCGGAGGCAGAAGCGCGGTTGTTTCCAGCCGGCGTGACGGAGATACCGCCCTATGTCAGCCTGACCAACCCGCCTTCGGCCGAACGCCGTGTCCTGCGCCGCCGCCTGTTAGCTTCCATGCTGGAAGTGGTCGCCGCCAATAGCCGTTACCAGGAACGCATCGCCCTGGCTGAAATCGGGCCGATCTTCCTGCCACAAACCGACGAGATTCTGCCGGAGGAAAGCAACCACCTGGCGCTGGCGCTCACCGGCGCGCGCGGGTTGCCCCATTGGGACGGGACAACGCCGGACACCTATGACTTCTTCGATCTGAAGGGTGTATTGGAAACGCTTTTCGAGCAGTTAAAAGTGGGGGTGCGCTTCGAATCGGCCGAACATCCCACCTACCGGCGAGGCCGCACAGCCGCTATTTGGGCCGGTGAGACGCGCCTGGGTGTGGCCGGCGAACTTCATCCCCAGGTGGTGGAAAATCTGAATATCCGGGGCGGGCGCGACCAGGCGGTGATGGCGGCCGAAATTGAGTTAAACCGTTTGCTGCCCTTGCTTCCTCCTTTCCGGCGCTATCATGCCCTTTCCGCCTACCCTGCCGTGCGTGAAGACCTGGCTCTGGTCGTGGATGCGACGCTGCCATCGGCTCAGGTGGCGGCGGCGTTGGCCGAGGCCGGCGGTTATTTGTTGCGGCAGATCGAGTT
>JAYRVN010000480.1:0-7792 GCA_041918535.1 Chloroflexota bacterium | reverse complement strand
GTCCTGACTCTGGCGGACTTCAGCCGGTGGGTGGTGAAAACCGACGACCTCACCGAGCTGGATGTCGTCGCCATCGCCCCGGGTATGCCCGCCAGGGTGCAGGTGGACGCCATCCCCAACCAAACGCTCCCGGGAACGGTGGAACGGATTGCCCAAGTGCCCAGCCTGACACGCGGCGAAGTCACCTACCTCGTCACCATTGGCCTCACCGAGGCGGCGAATTGGCCGTTGCGCTGGGGGATGAGCGCCTTTGTGGAGATTGCCCTGCGCTAAACCGGCGCGGGCCGCCACAACCGAGATTCTGTTCAGTGCGTTAGGTTTTATGCGACTCTTACGATTTGCTGGTAAACTAGCGTGCGATTGAACTCCGTCCTTCGATTGCGCCACGAGGCGGCAGAAGCATAGGGTCGGAATTCGAGGGAGATGGATGCCAACGTATACTTACCGCTGTAACGCCTGCAGCAACCAGTTTGAAGTGCGTCAACGGATTAACGAACCGCCGGTCTCTGCCTGCCCGGTGTGCGGCGGCGCGCCCAGGCGCGTGGTGAGTCAGGTTGGGATTGTCTTCAAAGGTTCCGGTTTCTATGTGACGGACAATCGCGGCAGCAGCAGCCGTTCCACCAGTGCGACCGGTGGCAGCGCCGCTGATTCCGGCAACGCCGCCGGTTCAGGCAGCGCCAACAAATCGGCCGGCGGCGAAGCCCCGGCTACTGGGACGGAGAAGCCCGCGGCCGGCAGTGAAACACCGCCCAAACCGGCGTCGAAGGCGGAGACCTCAGCGCAGAGCTAGACACAGCTCGACCACAACACCGTGACAGCCGCCGGCAGGGCGGTTTTTTTTCGGCCGAAAACTAACCTGCCCCCCACCGGCTCCGGGCAAAGGGCGCTGACCCGTCGTCAAAACAGCCGGCGCCTATCAGTCAGTTATGAAATGTCCTACAGTTGAAAGCCCCCACCGGCGCGGACGAGCTTGCGTCCGTAGTTAGTCACCAGGTCGCGCAAGCGCGTCTCCAGCGTCGCCCACTCTTCACTGCGAATAATCCGCCGCATTTGTTCTTCGCTCTCGGTCATGCCGCTGGCTAAAATCTGTTCGCAGGTGCCGTAGCTGGTGTACCAAAATTGCAAATCCTGTAAACCCAAACGCTTGGCGCGCCGGATGAACTCATTGACAATGAAGTCGTTATACTCCGATTCGGAACCGGCATTGATATCCCAGTGAATGAGTAATTTGACGGGCATAGGTCGCTGATCGCAATGGGCCCTGTCGCCAAGACGACAACACGGGTTAGATTTTAGGCGTGAGCATGATAACCTGGGTTTCTTCGGGCAAACTTCCGGCGGCAACTTTGAGCATGCTTTCCTCATTCACGTTGGTGAGACCCATCTCTTTGAGGAAGCGTTCCGGGCCATCCAGGTCGAGCCGTAAGCCGGGAATACGGTAATGCATGGGCACAACGATATTCGGCTCTATCAGTGAGACCAGTTCCGTGGCCTGGACCGCGTTGAGGCTTTGACCGCCGCCAACGGGCAGAAGAAGGATATTGACCATGCCCAGGGCTTCAATTTGAGCCTGACTGGGCACGCGGGAGATGTCGCCCAAGTGGGCGACGGTGAGATTGCCGTAATCAAACAGATAGAGCACGTTGGGACGGGAATCGGCCGATAAAGCGGTGGCGATCCCCGTGATAAACACCCCTCCGATCTCATATTCGCCGGGGCCGCTCAAAGCGTGTTTATACAGGCTCACCGCCCGCAAATTATTGTGCCCCTCGGCGTTATGGCTGATGGTGACAATATCCGCCTTCAGCTTCAACGGCGGCAGCCCGATGTTACCATTATAGGGATCGGTGACGATTGTGTCCTGGTTGCGTTCAACCAGGCGAAAACAACTCAAGCCGTACCAGGTTAACTCCATCGAAACACTCCTGACTCTGATTATACCCCATTCTCCAGACGCCAACACACGCGCCCGCATCCATCCGCGCCGCACGTGTTATAATGGACGCACTTCAACAGGGTACGGTTTATGGCGTCAACCTATGTGTTTATCGATACAGAAACGACCGGCTTAGACCCCCGGCAGGATGTGATCATTGAGGTGGGGGCTGTCGTCTGGCGGGATGGGGAGGTGTTGGAAGAGTATACCACGCTGGTGGCTCCGAATCGGCCGATTCCCCCTGCTATCACCCGACTCACCGGCATCACCGACGAAATGGTTGCCAACGCGCCCAGCCTGTACACCTTGCGCAACCAACTGCGTAGACTCATCGGCGATCATTTTGTAGTGGGGCATAATGTCGGCTTTGACCTGGGTTTCCTGCAGGCCGAAAGTCTGGCCGTCAACAATCGGCATGTAGACACCCTGACGCTGGCCTCGATTTTGCTACCCAGTCTGGGGCGCTACAGCCTCAATTACCTGGCCGCTTACCTGCAACTCCCCCAGGCTACCTACCATCGTGCGCTTGACGACGCCCGGCAAACCTGCCGCCTTTTCACCAACCTGCAAGAACGGGCCCGTCAGATTGACGAGGCGCTGTTGGAAGAGATTCTCGATGCGGGCAGCGCCGTTCTCTGGGATGAAGCCATCTTCTTCCAGGAAATCTTGCAGCAAAAAGCGCGCTACACCTTCACCAGCGGTCAGGGGCGCGGGGTGCGAGTGGCGCGCCTCTTCAACCCGCCCCCGGTAGATGGGCCGCCCCTGGCGTCGCCCGACGACGATGTTCCGCCCGATGAAATTGACGCCGAAAGCATTACCGCCATGCTGCGCCCAGGCAGCCAATTCAGCCGGGCGTGGCCTGATTTTGAATATCGGCCGCAACAAGAGCAGATGACGCGCGCAGTGGTGCAAGCCTTGAACCACCAACAACATGTCATGGTAGAAGCCGGCACAGGCACCGGCAAGAGCCTGGCCTACTTGCTGCCGGCGGCTTTCTGGGCGCAGCAAAACGAGCGCCGGGTCGTGGTCTCCACCAATACCATCAACCTGCAAGACCAACTCATCCACAAAGATATTCCGGCTTTGCAGGCTTTGTTACCCTTTGAATTGCGGGCGGCGGTACGCAAAGGCAAAGCCAATTACTTGTGCACACGCCGCTTCCAACAACTCCGGCATCGGGGACCAAAATCGGCCGATGAGATGACGCTCTACGCCCGCTTGCTGCTCTGGCTGAGCCGCACCGACACCGGCGACGTCAGCGCCATCACCTTACGTACACCCGGCGAACGCCAGGCCTGGCAGCATCTCAATGCGGAAACCACCAATTGCCGCACCAATGAGTGCGCCGTGGAACGCTGCCCCCTCCATCTGGCCCGGCGGCGCGCCGAAGTCGCCCACATCGTCATTGTCAACCACGCCCTCCTGCTGGCTGATGTCGCTAATGCCAATCTGGTGTTGCCCCCTTTCAAAGACCTGATCATTGATGAGGCGCACCACCTGGAAGCGGCCGTCACCAATGGCTTGAGTTTTGAGGCCGACAAGCGCTTCCTGGATACGCTGCTTGACGAGATCAACAAGCCGCGCGCCGGGTTGGTGGGTTTGTTAGAGTCCCAACTCAACCAACTCTCCCCGGACGCGGGTGAACGCCTGAATGCCATCATCGCCCGGTTGCGCGATGAAGCCAATCATGCCAGCTTTCGGGTTGACGAGTTCTTCGAGAGCGTGCGCTTCTTCCTGCGGGAGTACGCCCGCGACAACAGCGATTTTGCCCAGGAAGTGCGCCTGACCTCGGCCGTCCGGGCGCAACCGCTCTTCGATGAAATCATTCTTAGTTGGGACAATCTCAACCTATCCTTGGGACAATTAGGCCGGGGGTTGACGGGTCTGGCGGCCGGCGTGAGTGAATTGGCTAAGGCCGGGCTGGAAATTGAGGGGGGCGAGGAGTTGCAGAGCACGCTGGTGGCTTATGCCGCCGACCTGGAGCAAACCCGCCTGAATCTAGATCGGATCATTGCCCAGCCTTCGGCCGAAATGATCTATTGGGCTGAACTATGGCGCGATCGGCTGGCCCTGCACGCCGCCCCGCTACACGTCGGCCCTCTGGTTGAGGAATACCTTTTCCATCGGCTGGACACCATCGTCATGACCTCGGCCACCCTGCGCACCGCGCCGCTCGGCCGTTACGATCAGGCCAATTTCGATTATCTGCGCGCGCGTTTACGCGCCGATCACGCCGAGGAGTTGGCGGTCGGTTCGCCGTTCAATTACCAGCAATCCACCTTGCTCTACCTGTGTACCGACATGCCGGAACCGAACCAACCCGGCTACCAGCGTTATGTTGAGCAAGCCATTGTGGATGTAGCCAAAACGTTGGGCGGGCGCACGCTGGTCTTGTTTACGGCCAATCGGCAGTTGCGCGATACGGCCGAAGCGATTCAGGCGCGGCTGTTTGAGGCGGGCATCAGTGTTCTGGCGCAGGCGGAAGGCTTGTCGCGGCAGGAGCTGCTGGCGCAATTCGCCACGCCCGCCAGTCGGTCGGTATTACTAGGCGCCAAGTCGTTTTGGGAAGGGGTAGATGTGCCGGGCGAACCGTTGCAGGCGGTGATTGTGGTCAAGCTGCCTTTCGATGTGCCCTCGGACCCGGTTTTTTCCGCCCGTTCGGAGACATTCGAGAACTCATTTTATGAATATGCCATTCCGGAGGCGGTATTGCGCTTCAGACAGGGATTCGGCCGATTAATTCGCCGCCAGAGTGACGAGGGCGTGGTGGTCGTCCTGGATAAACGCATCCTCAGCCGGCGCTATGGGGAGCTTTTTCTCAACGCGCTGCCGGCTTGCACGGTAGTGCGCCAGCGAACCGCCCGTTTGAGCGAACTGCTGGAACGCTGGCAAAACCGCGCCCGATCGGGGTAAGGATTCGGCCGATTGGGCGTGAATTCCCGTTCAAAAATGCCCGGATGATTTCTATTTACCTGCCGGACGTGTTATACTTCAGCATATTGTGCAGTACCAATTCCCACTAAGGAGCCTTGTATGAAGAGTTTGCGTCTGTTACTGGTTCTTTCCCTCCTTCTCTTCGGTAGCCTCATGTTAACACATGGCCTGACGGCGAACGCCGGCAGCGGCAAGGTCGCGCTCGACAAAATCGAGTCCGGCCTACGCCAGAGCATTATCGAGACAGGGACGGGCACTTATTTGGTCTACCTGAAAGACAAGGCAGACCTCTCCCCCGCCTACGCCATCAGCGATTGGTCGGCGCGCGGCCAATTTGTCTATGATGCCTTACGCAATACGGCTCAAAAGAGTCAGGCCAATTTGCGGAGCTATCTGGACAACGCCGTTAAGCGCGGGGAAGTAGCTCAGTATGAGCCGTACTTCATTGTCAATGCGGTCGCCGTAACCTCCGGCGTCAACATGCTGGACTATCTTTCCGGCCGTAGCGATGTGGCCTCAATCGGGGCTGCTCGCACCTATTCCATTCCCACGCCGATTGTGAACGATAGCGACACCGATGCGATTGACGCCATCGAATGGGGTGTGAGTAAGATTAGCGCTCCCCAGATCTGGTCTACCTACGGCACGAAAGGCGAAGGCATTGTCGTGGCGAATATAGACACCGGTGTGGACTATGACCACCCCGCCTTGGTCAATCAATATCGCGGCAACTTGGGCGGCGGTACCTTCAACCATAATTTCAACTGGTATGATCCTTCTGCCATTTGCTCCCCCTCAACCGTGCCGTGCGACAACAACAATCACGGCACGCACACCATGGGCACCATGGTCGGCGATGACGGCGGCGCAAACCAGATCGGTGTGGCGCCGGGAGCGGAATGGATTGCGGCGAAAGGCTGCGAGTCCGGTTCCTGCTCCTACAACGCGCTATTGAAATCGGCCGAATGGATTGCCGCGCCCTGCCCCTCCGGCGTGCAACCGGGCGACCCCTCCTGCGACCCCAGCAAACGGCCCAATGTGGTCAATAACTCCTGGGGCGGCGGCGGCGGCGACCCGTGGTATCAAGCTTCCGTGGATGCCTGGCGCGCGGCCGGCATCTTCCCCTCCTTCTCCGCCGGTAACTCCGGCCCTGGCCCCGGCACCATCGGTTCACCGGGCGACTATTGCAACGTCGAAGGCATCGGCGCCACCAACATCAGTGATGTGGTCGCCGGCTTCAGCAGCCGCGGCCCGGGCAACTTCCCGGCCTGCACCAACAAACCCGACGTGTCTGCGCCGGGCGAGAACGTGCGCTCCTCCATCAATGGCGGCGGCTACAGCAACTTTAGCGGCACCTCAATGGCCAGCCCGCACAACGCCGGCTGCGTGGCCCTCTTGCTCTCTATTGACAACACCCTGACGGTGGATCAAGTCATGGATCTGCTAGAGACCACCGCCGACGACTTGGGTAGCGCCGGCTTCGACTATAACTACGGTTACGGTCGGATCAACTGCTTCGCCGCAGCTTCAGAACTCACGCCCGACTTCCGTTTGACCACCGCTCAGGCCAGCGTGAATGCCTGCGTTCCCAGCAACGCGGTCTTCACGATTGACGTCGCGGCTATCTCAGGCTTCAACAATCCGGTCACCCTGACGAATGACGCGGGCGGCAGCTTCAGCGTCAACCCAGTCATCCCGCCCGGCAGCAGCGACCTGTCAGTCAGCACGGCCGGTTATTCGGCCGGCCAGTACCCGGTTGTCGTCACCGGCTCCGCCTCCGGTGTCTCCGATAAGACCCTCGATCTGGTGATCAACGCCTTCACCGGCACACCTGGGGCCGCTATCCTGAATAGCCCGGCCGACGGCGCCTCCGGCGTTTCCCTCACCCCCACCTACACCTGGACGCCCGGCGCTCAGGCAGCCACCTTCGATATTGACGTGGCAACCGATGCCGGCTTCAGCAACATCGTTGATTCGGCGACGGGCTTGGCCGCGGCTACCTACACGAGCGGTGTGGTCCTTGACCCGTTGGCGACCTACTACTGGCGCGTGCTCAGCCACAACCCGTGCGGCATGGGCGCCTACTCGGCCGTATTCAGCTTCAGTACCCGTGATGTGCCCGCCATCCTCCTGGTTGACGATGATAACAACAGCCCCGATGTGCGTGGGTACTACACCGCCGCTCTAACGGCGCTCGGCCAGGATTACGATGTTTGGGATACGGGCGGAACAGATACCGAACCGGATTTGGCCACCCTCAGCCAATACCAACTGATCATCTGGTTCAGCGGCGTGTCCTTTGGCGGCACAGCCGGTCCCGGCTCGGCCGCAGAGACAGCCTTGGGCGCTTACCTGAGCGCTGCCGGCCAGACTTGCCTCTTCCTGTCGGCTCAGGATTACCACTATGACCGTGGGCAAACCCCGTTCATGACCACCTACCTGGGCGCGACGAGCATGACGGACGATGTCAGCCAGACCACGCTCACCGGCAAGACGATCTTCCGGGGCAAGAGCTACTCGTTGTCGTATCCTTTCAGCAACTACAGCGATAGCATTGTGAAGGCGCGTCGGACCTACGTCATGTTCCAGGGTAATTACGGCACAGCCGTCATCGCCAAAGTGGACAGCACCAACAGCTATGTGACCATGTTCTGGGGCGCTCCCTGGGAAGCTGTTCCCACGGCTCAGGGCCGCCAAGAGACCCTGGCGCCGATGGTTAACAAATGCGTCGTGCCGGTTGGAACGGCAGCTCTCGGTCGTTGATGGGTTAATCACCCGTCTGTAACCTTAAGCTCAAACCGGTTCACAAGAGTGGGCCGGTTTAGGTAATCAAGAAGAGTAATGCGCAGCCAAGCGCATTACTCTTCTTCGTTTTTCCGGCAGGCGTGGGGCGTCAGGGGGCGTTGCGCCAGGTCAGCAGGC
>JAYRVN010000479.1:0-3268 GCA_041918535.1 Chloroflexota bacterium | reverse complement strand
CTACACTACCGGCGAAGTCATCAACGCCAACATTTGCGCCGAACTCCCGGCCGAAACGATCGAGCATCAAGACGCGATGATCCCCGGCCACAAATGCGCTACCCATGTCCGGCAACGTGATGGCTCTAACCTTTACATCCCCACCGGCATCCCCGATGACCGCTGTTACGATGCGATCCGCACGCAACGCCTGTGCCGTGAAAACGCCGTCCGGCAAGCCCTCGGCGCAATCACTCCACCGCACTCTTCCTGCATCCCCGGTTTCGAAATTAATTGTCAGCACTTTTTGCCTCCCGATATCAGCGCCGCTATCCAACAGAGTAGCGCCACCATCTACCCGGCCATTGCCACTGCTTGTACCGGCGTCACCGTAGGCGATATCGGCTTTAGCGATCTAACATTCCACCAGTACGCCATTGATCGCGCCTGTTTACAGGCGCCGCGCAATGGCAGTGGCAGCTCGGCCTTTTGCACTTTTCTGGGGCAATCCATTCAAGTAGACACAGAGTATTGCCAGGTGCTTACTAACTGTGTGGAGCCTAAGCTCAACGCGGACTTCCCTATTATCGGTCAGTTGGGTCAAGCGCCCATCTATGCCTTCCCTTCGGGCACACGCGCCCTCAACGTTGACCTTTCTTGCAGCACCGCCTCTACACCAGACTCGCTACACAATCCACAGCACGGTTGCCGCGCCATTGATATCAATGTGCAGGATAATTATGGCAATCTGCGCCGGGAAGCGCTCAAAGACCCCCTGACGAATATGCCGCCGGAGCTTGTCGCCATTATGGAGACGTGTAACGTTATTTGGGGCGGGCGTTACCAGCGCGCAGAAGGCGTGCCCGGCGGCTGTGACCCGATGGAGTTCTCATATGCCCCGGCCTGTGAGGTTCGCGGCTATAGCTACTGGCTGGACACCACCCCCACTACCGTCCCCGACACGATTTTGGATACGCCGGTCTTGCACCTGGACATGGTGACGGCGGTGCATGTGCATCCCCACGCGCTGACTGACTTGATCACGCCTTACCACCCGTACTGGCAAGCGCCCGAAGCGCACTGGTGGCTACATGTGCGCACGCTCGACGGCACAGGGATGTGGTCAAGCGCCACCAATTACCCGGTGGCGACGCGTTTGGAATTGGACTATAGCCAGCGGTAGAGGGGTCAGGCCAAACAACCGGGGGCAAAGCAACAAGCTGCTTACGAACGATAATCCGATTGCCGGCGAGACGCCAAACAAAAAAGGCTGGTCAGCACGTCATTTTCGACGCGCCGACCAGCCTTTTGCGTTCAGACGCTGATGCCGGTTACTTGATGGAGCTATTCATGCGACTCCAGGCATCCGCTGCCGACAAACCGCTGAGACTACCCCAGGGAATTCGGCCGATTTCTGCCTGAATAGTCCCAGCTAGGGCGCCGCCGCCCACTGTCGCCCGATCTGCCTGCGCCACATGGCCCAGGAAACGGCTCAACTGGAGCAATACCTGCGGCGTGACGGTGAAACTTTGACCGCCGTCTAGCATATCCGCCACCGCCGGCCGGATCGTGCGCAACATTGCCGCCCCCTCAGCCCGCAAAGCTGGGTTGAGCGCCATTAAGAGTGTCAGACGGCCCGTGTGAGCATAGTATAATTCACGGTATTGTTGCCCCAGCGCGCTCGGAGCCATCACATTATCACGCAATTGGTACAACGCGTCCAACGCATGGCCGGCCGTAGCCGAATCGGCGAACAGGGCCGGGTCTTGCAACAAGTAGGTGGCGACACAACCACTGCCGGGGCAAGGGTCCGTCTTTTCGATAGGGCCGCTCGCTGGTTGGAGTTGCGAGAAGAGCTGAATGTTATCGGAGCAATTGCTATCGCCCACTACGTTACGTGTGGCATCCGCACGGATTTCTTCCACCACCTGCGCCGGCGTAAAGGCGGGGTGGAGTCCCCGCACCAAAGCCGCAACCCCGGCCACATGCGGCGAGGCCATCGAGGTTCCGCTGATGGTATTAGTGGCGTTATTGCTGCCGATCCAGGCGGAGGTGATGTTCACACCCGGGGCGAAGATGTCCAGGCAGGAGCCCCAGTTCGAGAAGGAAGCTCGCGTATCCGAGATGTCGGTCGCGCCGACTGTGATTGCCAGAGGCTCGCGCGCGGGCGAAACGTTGCAGGCATCGCCCCCGTCGTTGCCGGCGGCGACGGCCATGGCTACGCCCGCATTCACTGCGCCGGCTACAGCCGCATCCAGCGAGGCGGAGGCTGAACCGCCCAGGCTCATGTTAGCCACGGATGGATTCTGATGATTCGATGCCACCCAGTCCACACCGGCGATGACAGTGGCCGTGGAACCGGAGCCGGCGCAACTTAACACCCGCACGGCATGCAGCGTGACGCCGCGCGCCACCCCATAGGTCGTGCCGCCCACCGTGCCGGAAACGTGCGTACCGTGTCCGTTACAATCCGTCGGATCGCTGTCGTTGTCGTAGAAGTCATAACCTGCGCCGACGCGCCCACTGAAGTCAACGTGGGTGGCATTGATACCGGTGTCTATGATGTAAGCATGGACGCCGGCCCCAATGTTGCCATGCCCATTGCTATAGGTATTGTCGAGAGGCAGATTGCGTTGATCAATGCGGTCTAAGCCCCACGAGCTGACCGCGTTAATGGAGAAGGTCTGGTTAGCTTCTACGTAAGCCACTTCCGGCCAGGTACGCACAACGGCCAGGGCGTTGGCGGACATTTCGGCCGAAAATCCCTTCAGCGCCGTGGCATAAACATAGCCCACTTTTGCGCCCAAGTCGCCGGCCGATTTGGTCAGGGCATTCATTGAAGCCAGGTTAACGGCCGGTTTCAAAACCACGATATAACTGCCGGGAATGGCAGTAGCCGAGTCAGCCGCCAGCAAGGGGGCAGCCTGTGAGGCGCCGGTCGCGCCTGCTAACGGCGCTTTGCCGGCGAAAGTGACCACGGCCAGCGCTAACAGAACAATCCATAGCCAACGGTAAGAGAAGTGCGTCTTTTCAGACATCAGGTTTGCGCTCCTTTTGGGGGAAATAGGGTTAATAACGGGAAGCGTGAACGGGAGAACCGGGATTCGGCCGAATCGTCGCTCAAGACGACGGGTAAGTTTCACCTCCTTCAGGCATGAAAAATCGTTTTGCGCCGCCTGGCGGCGCATCAACTGACTATATCTACTCACGTTCAGATGTCAAAACGCCCGCGGACGTTCGCGGTAGCACTCAGGGCGGCGACCATCTGAAAATAACGGGCAGGAAAATG
>JAYRVN010000478.1:0-5655 GCA_041918535.1 Chloroflexota bacterium | reverse complement strand
GCAGCCGGAAGGGGTCGAGGAGGTGGTTTTGACCTGAAAAACCGACCTTTTTCGTCACATTGTTAAGGTTCTTGTCTTAGCCGACCTGCATCGGTCAATATCGGCTGCTTCTACTCGTTCGGTTTTAGCGGAAACTAGAGTTGTACGTCAATTTATTCCGCAGGCCACCCCTCAAAAGCGATTGGTCGGCCCGCCGGTCAACCAGGTGTAACGCGCCGGGCGATAAGGCGACCCGGTGAGAACAGGGTGGTTTTCTATCCCCGCCTGGCCTGGCTGAGGGCTATCCTAGTTGGGCCAGAATTGTTTGCCAGGCCAGGGGTAATTCGGCCTCAAGGGTTAGACTTTGGTCATCCGAGGGGCGAGCAAAGCACAAGCGCGCAGCGTGCAAGGCATGGCCCGGCGCAGCGAACTGGCGTTGCCGCAAACCATATAGCGTATCGTTGACGATGGGATAGCCTATATAAGCCAGATGAACGCGAATCTGGTGAGTCCGGCCGGTGTGGGGCGTGCATTCCAACAGAGAGTAGCGCGCGAAGGTGTGTTGCAGGCGATAGTCGGTTTGGGCCGGGCGCGCGGCGGCAGAACTGAATGGCGGGATGACGGACATGCGTTGCCGGTGGCGGGGATCACGGCCAATGGGGGCGTCAATCAAGGCTTGGTCGGGTTGAATCTGTCCTACGACCAGGGCGAGGTAAGTTTTTTCTACGCGGCGGCTTTTGAACTGGGCTTGCAAGTGACGCAAGGCGCGATCATGTTTGGCAACCAGCAAGAGACCGGAGGTGTCTTTATCCAGCCGATGCACAATGCCCGGCCGTTTTTCGCCGCCGATGCCAGGGAGATCGGGGCAATAGGCTAGGATGGCATTGACCAATGTGCCTTGCGTATGGCCGGCGGATGGGTGGACGACCATGCCGGCCGGTTTGTTGATCGCCAGCATATCGTCGTCTTCATAACGAATATCCAGGGGGATATTTTCGGGGATGAGGTCGGTGGGGGCGGTGGGGGGCAGTTGGATGTCGAGAATTTCGCCGCCGAGCAGGCGTTGGCTGGCTTTGACGGGTTGGCCGGCGAGGGTGACTTGCCCTTGCTTAATCAAGTGTTGCCATTGCGTGCGGGAGAAGGCGGGATGGGCGGCTGCCAGCGCCTGGTCGAGCCGCGCGCCAGGGGTGTCGAGGGCGAGGCGGAAGGCAAGAGTCATGCTGCGGGGGAAGGAGATTCGGCCGAATTCTCTCCCTTTTCTATCTCTGGCGCTGGGCTGGTGATAAGCAAAAAGGCCAAAAAGATCGCCCCACCTACGACACACATGTCCGCCACGTTAAAAATCGCCCAATCCGCCAGCCGTGTTTTGAGAATCGGACTGAGGTCCAAATCAATAAAATCCGTCACATACCCCAGGCGCAAGCGGTCAATCAAATTGCCCAACGCCCCGCCCATGATCAACCCCAAAGCCAGACGTAATGATCGGCTACGCGTTGCCATCTCGTAATTGAAAACGGCAATGCCCAGGGCCACCGCAGCGGCGATCAAGGCAAACAACACAGACGCATCAGGGAACAAGCCAAAAGCCGTGCCGAAATTGGCGACATGCGTGAACTGAAAATAAGGGAACAGGCTAGGAATCACAGCCCACTGACTGTTCAGCGGCATCTTGGCTTCGATGAGCCATTTGCTGACCTGGTCTAGAAGGATGATCAACAGGGCAAGCTTATAGAACACCCGCCGGTCGCGCGGGGTGGCGGGAGGATCGTGCGGGAACAGCGGCGGTGTGGTCGTCGTTAACAGTCTGATGCGGTGGAGAAAACGCAGGATAGCGCCGAAGAAAGCCGTTTCCAGGCGCGTCAAGCGGTCCGGCGGTTCCGATGGGGTGTGAGGAGGGGTCAAATCGGTCATTGGCTGGATTTTATCGTGACCGGCCGGTTTTAGCGAACCAACGGCTCTTGTAGATGAGAGGCTTACGTGATGATAAGCACCCACACCTCGCTACGTTCCAGGGCGATGCGCTGTATATCCGCCGTCAGCCCCGCGCGCGCCAGACTCATCGGCCAGAGCGAGCCGACGGCCCACGGCTCAGGCGTCTCCGACGCGCTCTGCCCGGTGATCCGATAGAGCCAAACGAGGCCGCGCGTTAGCCAGTCATGGCCCAACAAGCGCGCCCCCGGCACGATAACCAACCGCCCGTTCGGTTTCAGCGCCGCCTTGACAGCCTGCAACGTGGCCGCTTCTAACACGAACTCGGCGGGGAAGGTGACCACCACGCTGTCAAAACTGACCGGCGCAAACGGCAACGCCTGCGCCCGCGCGCGCACGAGCGGGATACTCGCGCCCGCCCGCCGCAAGCACCGACGCGCCAGCCGCCCCATCTGCGGCGAGAGGTCTAGCCCGACGGGTTGATGTCCCGCCTGTTGCAAATCTAGCAAGAGATGGCCCGGCCCGTGGGCGATTTCTAACACACGCGGCCCGCGCACATAGGGCAGAGCCGCTTGCTGCCAGGCGCGCCATTGGCCCAACGACACGGCCCAACTCACCCAGTCATAGCTCCACGCCAGTTGGTGATAGAGCAAGTGGAAGCTGAAAGCTACGGCTCGTCGTCGGAAAGCGCCCCATACTTGGGATTTCATCGGCCGAATTGTATACTATTCTTGGAATCTCGCGCCGACATCACGTTCATTCGGGCTTGAGCCGGCGGCGGCTAAATTCTGAAGAGGTATGACTATGATCCAATGTATTGCCATCACGACCGGGGGCGGCGACGCGCCGGGTTTGAATGCTGTTATCCGGGCGGTGACGCTGGCCGGACTCAACAAAGGCTGGCGGGTATTGGGCATCCGCGAAGGGTACGACGGCCTGCTTTTTCCTGAGCGGTATGAGCAGGGTGGGATGATCGAGCTGACGCGGGATGCGGTGCGCGGTATTGTCCATCGTGGCGGGACGATATTGGGCACGACGAATCGGGGCAACCCGTTTGAGATGCGGGTCAAGGACGAAGACGGCACTGAGCGCAAAGTGGACCTGTCTGACACCTTGATCCAACGTCTGAAAGAACAGGGGATTGACGCTGTGGTGTCTATCGGCGGCGACGGCTCGATGGAGATTGCCAATCAGTTGAGCCAGAAGGGTGTGTGGGTGGTCGGCGTGCCCAAGACGATTGATAACGATCTGGAGGGCACGGTGGAGACGTTCGGGTTTGAGAGCGCAGTGGAATTCGCCACGGAGTGTATCGGCCGATTACATTCTACGGCCGAATCCCACCGGCGGGTGATGGTGGTGGAGGTGATGGGGCGTCATGCCGGCTGGATCGCCTTGCACGCGGGGGTAGCGGGTTCGGCCGATGTGATCCTCATGCCTGAAATCCCTTACAACATCCAGAAGGTGGCTGAACGTATCCAGCAGCGTAACGCCGTCGGCCGCGGTTTCTCCATTGTCGTCGTGGCCGAGGGCGCCATCCCGCAGGGCGGCGAATCCGTCTACCGCATCATCGGCGATGTGGCGCGCCTGGGCGGCGTGGGCAATCTGGTGGCGGAGCAACTGCGCGGGCTGATTCCTAACGAGCTACGCGCCGTCGTGCTGGGCCACCTCTTACGCGGCGGCGCGCCGACGGCCAACGACCGCTTGCTGGCGCTGCGTTTTGGCGCGGCGGCTGTGCGGGCTTTGGAAGAGGGCTACTTCGGCTACATGGTGGCGCTGGCGCCGCCCGATGTGCGTTATGTGCCTCTGGAAGAGTGTACGCGCCGCACGAAAACCGTGCCGCTGGATTGTGATACCGTGCTCACCGCGCGCGCCCTGGGCATCTCCTTTGGCGACGCGTGAGAGGGGGATGCTGAGAATGTCTCGGCGTTCTCTGATTGTCTCGGCCTAGTTTTGGTTAAAACCGGCCGTGGTCATGGGGTCGGCGGCGGCCCATTGCATGGTGTAAAGCTGGTAATAACGGCCGCGCCGCGCCAGGAGTTCGGCATGTGTGCCTTCTTCGATGATTCGTCCCTGGTCTAGCACCACAATCTTATCGGCGTTGACGATGGTACTTAGCCGGTGGGCAATGACGAAGGTGGTGCGATCCTTCATCAATTCGTCAATGGCGTATTGAATCTGTTTCTCGCTGGTGGTGTCTACGCTGCTGGTGGCCTCGTCTAGAATAAGGATGCGCGGATCCGCCAGCAGAGCGCGGGCAAAGGAAACAATCTGGCGCTGACCGACGCTGAGGTTGACGCCGTTCTCGCCGACGTTGGTGGCGTAACCTTCCGGCAGGCGCTGAATGAAGGTGTGCGCGCCCACAGCCGTCGCGGCGGCAATGACTTCCTCGTCGGAGGCCTCCAGTCGGCCGTAACGGATGTTGTCCATACAGGAGCCGGAGAAGAGAAAGGTGTCTTGCAGGACGACGCCGAGTTGTTGGCGCAGGCTGGTCAGGGTGACCTCGCGCAGGTCATGGCCGTCTATGGTCACAGCGCCGTCGCTGACGTCGAAGAAACGCGTCAGCAGGCGGATGATGGTGCTCTTGCCCGCCCCGGTTTCGCCGACGAGGGCGATGCGTTGTCCCGGTTCGGCGTGCAGGTTGATGTCGCGTAACACCTGCTCGCCGTCGCTGTAGCTGAAGTTGACGTGGTCGAAGCGCACTTCGCCGCGAATGGGCGGCAGCGGTTGCGCGCCGGGAGCGTCTGCCAGGTCGGGTTGTGTGTCGAGCAGGCGGAAAATGCGCTCGCAGGAGGTGGTGGTGGCTTGAAAGGAGTTGAAGCGCTGGGCGAGTTGGCGGATAGGCTCGAAGAATCGGCCGATATAGAGCACAAACGCCACCAATGTTCCCGCCGTCAGACTTTCCCGCAGCACCAACCAGCCGCCCACCGCCACTACCAACGCCGTTGCCACCGAGCCGATGAAATCCACCCCTGGCAGGAACAGCGCCGAGAGCCGGATCGCCTGCATATTGGCCTCAAAATTTGACAGATTCAGGTCGTTGAAATGGCGCGCATTCTCCTCCTCGCGCGTGAAGCTTTTGGTCACGCGGATGCCGGAGATGGACTCGTTCAAGTAACCGTTGATTAGCGAAATGCGCTGGCGGGTAGCGGCGTAAGCTGTGTGTGCATGCACGCGCCAGTAGTTGGTCAGAATGATCCCGAAAGGCGTCACGGCCAACGTTACCAAGGTTAATTGCCAGTTGAGCGCGAACATGCCGATGAGGATGCCGATGAGCATGAAGACGGCGCGGGCAACGCCGGTGAGCGACCAGGTGATGAAATCTTGCAGCACTTCCACATCGCCGATCAGACGGCTCATTAATCGGCCGATACTGTAATTATTATAGAAGTTCAGGGACAGGGTGTGCAGATGGCGGAACATGGCGCTGCGGACATCCGCCACCACCGTCGTCCCCACTTCGGCCATGATCAAGAGCCGTTGCCGGTTGGTGAACCATTCGCCCACCGCGGCCACGGCAAAAATTAGCGTCCACCCGCGTAATTGCGCCGGATCGGCGGCGCGGATGCCGTCGTCAATGGCCCGGCCGATCAGCCAGGGGCCGGTGGAACCGAGCAATGAACTAATCGCCATGAGGATGATGGCGATGACCATGCGCCGGTTATACGGGGTGGTGAAGCCGAAAAGCCGCCGCATCAGCCCGGCGTCGTAGACCCGGCCCAACTCGAAGCCTTCATTGGGCAGCAGATC
>JAYRVN010000477.1:0-5985 GCA_041918535.1 Chloroflexota bacterium | reverse complement strand
GGCGGCCCCAATGGGCTGGCTTACTCTTCCGCGCGCCAGAGCGTTCCCTTGCCGGCCACGGCCGACCAAGCCACTGTCACGCTCTGGCTCTATCCCGTGAGCACGGAAACGCTCCTGGCGCGCCCCGTCAACACGGAAGCGGGCTACGCTCCGGTCAGCGGCGACGCGCAGTATGTGTTGCTGCTGGATGAAGACGGGGAGGTGTTGGAGACGTTGTTGTGGATGCTGTCAGACACAGCCGCCTGGGAAACGCACACCTTCGATGTGAGCGCCTATATCGGCCGAAACATCACCCTGCTGATCGGCGTCTACAATGACGGCGACGGCGGCGTCACCGGCCTTTATCTCGACGACGCCGATCTATTGGCCCACGAACCCTCACCGGTCGCCCCCGCTTCTCAGGTCGTCCCTCTGCCGACAACGACCGGTCAAACAACCTTCACCGTCAACTGGAGCGGCAACGCTACGACCGGTTACGACATCCAGGTGCGCGACGGCGACCTGAGTTCCCCCTGGAGCGACTGGCTCAGCGCCACGTCTGACACCTCGGCCGCCTTCACCGGGCAAGACGGCCACACCTACACCTTCCGCAGCCGGGCGCGCGGCCAGTCGGGCCAGGTCGAAGCCTGGCCGACGGGTAACTGGGCCGACGCCTTCACCACACTGCGACTCGATCCGGCGCCCGTATTCATCACCGCCGCCAAAATGGCTCAGCCCACCGTTGCCCATGTCGGCGACGTCATTCAGTTTATGATTTCACTGCCCAATACCGGCAATCTGGACGCTGCGGTTGTCGTCACGGACACCCTGCCCGCTTTTCTGGAATTGACCGCCCCGCCGACCATCAACCACCCCAATCCCCCCGTTGTCGTCGGCAATGTCATTGGTTGGAGCGGCGCCATCGCTGCCGGTCAGACCCATGTTCGCCTGGCTTTTGCTACCCAGGTGACGGACGCGCCCCCGAACGGTATCATAGTCAACACGGCCATGCTCAGCGACGGCATAAACCCGGTCTGGCTACGCCAGGCTACGGTTCAGGCGCTGCATCAACTCTTCGTGAGCATCAGCCTGCATGATCGGCCGGCGACGCTGCCGTAAAACTTCGCTTCAGGAGAATGTAATGCTGGAGATTCGCTTCGACACCTATTACCGTTACGCAGCCCTGATGGAAATCCTACAAGCCTGGGCGGCCGAATATCCCGAACTGTGCCGGTTGGAAAGCCTGGGCCGGAGCTATGAGGGGCGCGACATCCCTGTGCTAACGCTGACAAACTTCGCGGCCGGGCCCGACACGGAGAGGCCGGCCTATTGGGTAGACGGCAACATCCACGCCACCGAGGTATCCGCCTCGACGGCGGCGCTGTATTTGGTTCACAAGTTATTGACGGAGTACCCGACCAATGCGCGGGTGCGCTACGCCTTGGACGGCCGGGTGTTCTATGTCGCGCCCCGGCTGAATCCGGATGGAGCAGAGTGGGCGTTGGCGGATCGGCCGAAATTCGTCCGCAGCAGCACCAAACCCTACCCCCGCCACGACCAACTGGATGGCTTGATCCAGGAGGACATGGATGGCGACGGGCGCATCCTGCAAATGCGTCTCAAAGACCCTCACGGCGCTTGGAAGATTCACCCCGACGAACCCCGCCTGATGATCCAGCGCGAACCGGACGACCCGCCGGGCGGGGACTGTTATCGTCTGTTGCCGGAGGGGCGCATTCAGAACTATGACGGCAGCCTGATCAAGCTCTCCCCTTCGCTGCAAGGGCTAGACCTCAACCGGCAATTCCCGGTCAACTGGAGCCCGGCCCAATCTGGCGCGGGCGATTATCCCACCAGCGAGCCGGAGGTGCGCGCAGTGGTGGATTTCATCACCCGCCATCCCAACATCACCGGCGGCATTTCCTTTCACACCTTCAGCGGCGTCAATCTGCGCCCGCCTTCCAAAGGGCCGGATAGCGACCTACCGACGGAGGATTTGTACACATACCAGAGAATCGGCGAGCGCGGCAAGGCGCTGACCGGTTATCCGGCGATCTCCGTTTTTCATGACTTCGCCTACGATCCCAAGGATTACATCAAAGGCACTTTCGATGACTGGATGTATGAATATCTTGGCTTGTACGCCTGGACGACGGAGATATGGAGCGTGCAGCGGCAGGCGGGTATCAAGGAGTACAAGTACGTGGATTGGTTCCGCCAGCATCCGGTGGAACATGATCTACAAATCCTGAAATGGTTTGACGCCACGCTGGGCGGCGAGGGATATGTGCCCTGGTATCCGTTTGAGCATCCCCAGCTTGGGGCGGTTGAACTGGGCGGCTGGCACAGTCTCGTCTCCTGGCGCAACCCGCCGTATGCCATGCTAGAAAAGGAAATCGCGCCGCTGGCGGAGTTTTGCCTGGCGAACTGTCTGATGTCGCCTAAACTGGAGTTACACAGTGTCCAGGTGCGTTCTGAAGGCGAGACGCACGCTATCCGGGTGGTGGTGCAGAATACCGGCTGGTTGCCGACGAATATCAGCGAGCAGGCGCTCAAAATGAAGGTGGCTAAGCCACTGGAAGTTGATCTGCATCTGCCGGATGGCGCGACTCTGGTGATAGGTGAGGCCAAGTTGTTCCTGGGTCAACTGACCGGACGCGACCAGAAGGATGTGTTCACGTTGTGGGCGGCGGATGAGACAGATAACTGCGCCAAGGCAGAGTGGGTTGTGCGGGCTGCGCCGGGGACGGCGGTGGAAGTGACGGCAACGCATAAGCGGGCCGGGGTCGTGCGGGTCAGACTGACGCTCGGCCAGGATAATGGGTAAGTGACAGTCTGGTGATTGTGGTACACTTGGGTGAGTATGGACGCGCTACACGGCTTGAATGCACAACAGAAGGCGGCGGTTTCGGCCGAATCCGGGCCCATTCTCGTCCTGGCCGGCCCCGGCAGCGGCAAAACGCGCGTCCTCACCCAACGCATTGTCTACCTGATCCAAACCTTACGCATCCCCCCCTGGCACATATTGGCCGTCACCTTCACCAACAAGGCGGCCCGCGAAATGCGCGAGCGCGTGGAACGCCTGGTGGAAGGGGAACTGCGCGGCCTGCTCATGGGCACTTTCCACGCCGTGTGCGCCCGTCTGTTGCGACGAGAAACTCAACACCTGGCCGGTTACACCCCCGAATTCGTCATCTTCGATGAAGACGACCAAAAACAGGTGATCAAACAAGTCCTGGCCGATCTCAACCTGGACGAGAAGCGTTTCCCGCCCGGCAAGATGCTGGCCGGCATCGGCATGGCTAAGAACGAACTCATCACAGCGGAAGCGTATCAGGCCAACAATTACATCAGCGAGGTCACTCGCCGCGCCTACACGCGCTACCAGGAGCTCTTGCGCGCCAACAACGCCATGGATTTCGACGATCTGTTGATGAACATCGTGCATCTCTTCGACGCCCAACCGGACGTTTTGCGCAAGTATCAGGAGCAGTTCCGCCATATCCTGGTGGATGAATTTCAAGATACCAACACCGCCCAATATGGCTTGTTAACGCGCCTGGCCGCCTTGTATCAGAACATCTTCGTCGTCGGGGATGCGGACCAATCCATTTATAAATGGCGCGGCGCAGATTTTCGCAATATCCAGCGTTTCCGCCGGCAATATCCCCAGGCGCAGGTCATCCTGTTGGAACAGAATTACCGCTCCACGCAGATTGTGCTGGACGCAGCGCAGGCAGTGATTCGCCATAATCGCGACCGGGTGGACAAGGGGTTATTCACCGAGCGTCGGGGAGGGCAGAAAATTGTTGTGCGCGAGCTGTACAATGAGGTAGAAGAGGCGCAACAGGTGGTGGATACCATCGCGGAACTGGTGTTGGGCGGGCACAACCCCGGCGACTTTGCCGTGATGTACCGCACCAATGCCCAGTCGCGCGCTATCGAAGAAGCGTTCTTGCGCGCCGGGCTGCCCTATCGTCTGGTGGGCGCGACGCGCTTTTACGGCCGCCGTGAGGTAAAAGATGTCATCGCCTATCTACGGCTGGTGCATAATCCACGAGATGAGGTGAGTTTCAACCGGGTGGTGAATACACCGCCGCGCGGCATTGGTCAGAAAACTCGCGAGCAGTTGGGCGAATGGGGGCAAGCGCAAGGCTGGGGTTCGGCCGAATCCCTTCTCCATTTGATCACCCAACCAGACATCCCCCATCCCTTCACCGGCCGCGCCTTGAGCGCCCTCACCCGCGTGGGTCACCTGTTGCAAGGCTGGCTCAGCCTGCGCGTGCACACGCCCGTCGGCGATCTGATGGGCCAAATCCTGGAGCAGATCGGTTTTCACGACTATCTGGACGACGGCACGGAAGAAGGGCGCGACCGCTGGGCCAACATCCTGGAGTTACGCGGTGTGACGCAGGCGGAGCCGGGCGTCAGCCTGAGCGAATTCCTGGAAGAAGTGGCCCTGGTCTCCGATGTAGACAGCTTGGCCGAAGGGGTCAAAGCCCCGACATTGCTCACCCTGCACGCGGCCAAAGGGTTGGAGTTTCGGGTCGTCTTCATCACCGGCCTGGAAGAAGGGCTGTTGCCCCACAGCCGTTCATTAGGCAATCCGGACGACATCGCCGAGGAGCGCCGCCTGTTTTACGTGGGGTTGACGCGCGCGATGGAACGGCTGTATTTGACCCACGCCTTTCGGCGCAATTTGTATGGCTTGTCGGATGTGGCCGGGCCGTCGCGCTTTTTGTCGGAGATTCCTGATCAGTTTCTGGCCGGGCAGGTGGTCGGGCGGCAACAAGCGCGCCAGCAGGTGAGTAGTTGGGATTGGTCGCCTTCCCCGGCGCGCGAACCGGCGCGCCCCAAGTCCACGCCGCCGACTCAGGTGAGTCGAGGCCAGGATTTCGGCCGAATTTCTTCCCCCACACCCCCGCCCGCCGAAGAGCCGCCCGCTCCCCCGCCCGCCCGCCGTTATCACACCGGCCAATCCGTGCGCCACGCCAAATTTGGCCCCGGCATCGTCATCGAAGCCAAAATCACCGGCAACGATGAAGAAGTTACCGTGGCCTTCAAAGAAAACGGCATCAAGCGCCTGGCCGCCAGTTTCGCCCATCTGGAAATAGTCGAGAGCGGCTAACGCCCGACAGGTTATGCCACATGCCCTATTATCGCCTGCGTGACGGCGAGCAAATCTATGTGCGAGTGGTGGGGTGGGGCCGCCCCTGCCTTTTGCTGCACGGCATGTCCCTGGATTCGCGCAGCCTGCTCCCCTTTATCTGGCCCCACATCTGGCGCTGCCGCTTCTATCTGCCCGATCTGCGCGGCTTCGGCCATTCACGCCGCTGCGCCTTGCGCGCCGACGACATCTACGGGCAACAGGCGGAAGATGTGGCCGACCTGCTGGGGCAACTCGACCAAGCGCCGTTCCTGCTGGGAGGCATCTCCCTGGGCGCGCTGGTGGGTTTGCAATACCTGGCAACCTTCGGCGCGGAGCGGGTGGCGCGCTATTTGCACATTGACCACCCCGCCCATCTCGTCCTGTCCGACGCGCCGGATATTATCTCACGCGAGTTATTGACGTTGGCGCATCTGTTAGTGGGCCAGGCGGAACAAGCCGGCTTGACGCCGGATATGCCGTTTGCCGCCTTGCCGCCCGACTACCGCGACTTGTACTATGCGTTTCTGGCAGCCGTGTTGCAACACGCCCTGGGCCAGAATTACCAGAAACTGGCAGCCGGGGTTCTGTTGAGCAACGACTGGGGGCGCGAGTTGGCCGCCTGGGTGAGTTCAACGGAGTGTTGGTACGCCGTTTTGCTGTGTGTGCGCGGCTATCTCACCGGGCGCTTTGATGTTCGCGCCGCCCTGGGCGGGTTGGACATCCCCATCACCTGCATGATCGGGCTGCAAAATGACTTGTTCCACCTGCGTGACCTGCTCTACGTGCCCGATCATCTGCCCAACAGCCGGCTGATTGAATTTTCCGGCAGCAGTCATCTGCTGCCGCTGACCGAGCCG
>JAYRVN010000476.1:0-2972 GCA_041918535.1 Chloroflexota bacterium | reverse complement strand
TTCGTGGAATACTAGCGATTCGGCGTACGCCAACCTATCGGGTACATCCATGGCGGCTCCGCATGTGACCGGGACGGTGGCGCTCTTGACGGCAGACACGCCGGCTGCGCGCATCCGCGACATTCTCTTTGCGTTGCAGAACACGGCGATGCAGGGTCTACCGGCGCCGACATCACCGACAAGTTGCGGCGGTATTGCTTACAACGTTTATCCAAACTATATCTATGGATATGGATTGATTGACGTGTGTGCGGCAGTTGATTACTCGGCTTTGCCCGGTGGCTCGCCCTGTCCGTAGGGCTGCATCGGTGAATTGAAGGGGTATGCAGGGCAGACATCCTGAGGGGTGTCTGCCCTGTTTTTTGTGCGGCCGAAATTCCTTCCCGGCCATCTGCCACACGTAAAAGCGGGTAGTCTAGAAGTTGGAAAGCGTAGACTGCGCCTCACTCAGAGCGGTGTTCTCCCACTGGTTAGCCACAAACAAGCCCATCGCCTTATCGTGCGTTCCATCCATCAAGATATTTAAGCGTTGGTTTGGCCGCGTGTGGGCAACATCTATCACGCGCAATAAGCGGCTGAGCGGCTCGTCGGTCGGCGAAAGTTGCGCGAGCATGTTAGGCGACTCGCGGAAGAATTCCCATTTAAAGAGGCTGCCGGGCTGGTGTAAGTGAAGCGGCAGGGAGTAGATACCGGCTTCCACCAAGTCCTGGAAGAAGTGCGTGCCATAAGAAAGCTCCGGCACACCCTCTTCCGTTTCTACGGCGATTTCCACCAGCACTTTTGTGTTATGAATGTCGGCGTAACTGACACGAACCCCCAGGTCAATATTGGCGCTGCCCCATCGCCCTGGCCCCATAATAATGAAATTTTCTTTTTCTAACCGCCGGTTGAGGCGGCTGACGGCGCGGCCCAATTCGATTTTGGTTTGGGGGTTGGGAATTGTGCGGTAGACCAGGGGGTCCACAAAGATGATGTAACGGATGCCTTCAGCTTTGCCGTCGGGGATGAGGTTATGGCCGATGAACAGGAGGTCTTCGTCGGCAAACGTGGCCGGGAAGGTAGCTGGGCCGCCGTCGCGCCGTTGGCTGAGTGGGCGGCATTGCAGGATGAAGAGCCTGTATTCAGGATTGGGATATTTGGGGATGATTTGCACGGCGAATTCGGTATCCACCGGGGTTGCATACTGTTTTTCGAGCCGCATGAGGGCGGTGCGCATGAGACTGATGAGCTGACGGTCGCGCGTGAGGGCGTCGAAAGTGACGACCAGGTTCCTAGAGTTTTCCAGGCCGACGACGCTGACGAGTTGTTGCATGTAACCGCCGGCATCGGCCGAAACGATGTATTTCAGATATGGGTAGTCCGAACGCATCAGTTCATCAGCCTCAATCGTCTTGAGGCGATTCTCCTGGAGATCAATGACATCTACATAATGCTGCGAATAGCGCCGCACCGCCTGCGCCGTCGTTTCCGGGCGGAGTTGGGGGTGGCTCAGGGCTAACATACGCGGGTAATCTGTCGCCACGCGCTCCACAGCCCGCGTGCCCAAGCCCCATACCAGCCGCAGAAAGCCGTCTTCGCGGCGAATTCTAGGATTCCAGCGGAAGGGGTTTTGGCTGAAGCCGACGCCGGCTAATGTGGGGAAAAAATATCGGCCGAAAACCTCCCCCTTCACCTCCTGGATCAGAATCGCCATCCGTTCATCATAGTCAATTAAACCGTGCTTCTGACGATAGAGGATAGCATCGGGGTTCAATGTGCTGGCATAAACCCGTTTGATCGCCTCCACCAACGCCGCCAGATTCTCCTCCGGCGTCCCCTGATTAGGACAAAAATAACTGTCATACTTTCCCGCAAAGGCCGAGCCAAAGTTATCTTCCAACAAACTCGACGAACGCACAATAACCGGCCGCCTGCCCAGCGCATCCAGGATCAGGCGGAGCTGGTCATACGGCTTCTCCGGGAATTCGCCGCGCAAATGCGCCTGCACCACTGCCGGAAAATCCTCACGCACGTCCTCCAGAGGCCGGTACTTCTGGTTCATAATATGATCCAGACTGTTCAGTTGGCGGAACTCATACATCACATCCGTGCCCAGGTAATAAGACGCCGGGATTGACACGCTGGCGCTAATGTCCGGCCCGAACTCCGGGGTTTGCTGCTGCAAAATCTTGTAAGCGATCAACATGCCGGCCGCCTTGCCGCCGATCTTGCCCCCGCCGACTCGTCGATCATAAATATCCCGGAGATCGGCTATGCTAAGAATGCGCTTGGCGACGCCGATCAAGGGGAGTTGATCCGTGATCATGCCCCGAATCAGCACCACCTTGATCTCTTCCAGATGATGTTTGACCCCCTGTAAATCCGGCGGGGCCAACCTTTCGTACATTTCACCCTGGCGGAACAGCATATCCCACGGGGCCAACTCCGGATTGAACGCCAGAGCCACATCCGTCGGGCGCGGTTGCGAGTTGAGCACCGCCTGCACAATCTCCTCAAACAAGGCTATCGGCAGGTTATAGGCAAAATAATAATCCGTGTGAAACGCCCGGATGCGCGCCTTACGCTCTTCCCACACGGCGGTAGGCTCCTGATTAAAGGGATCGGTCAACCCTTCGCGGTGTTGAGAATTGCGCGCCAGGGCCTCTACTTCCTCTTCAAATACGTGTTCTGAGACGATCCCTCGCGAGAAAAGTTGTTCGCGCATCCGCTTGCGAATCAGGTCAGACAGGATAGGGTATTGAGCCAACTTAACGTAAATATCAATGGTAGCAGTCTTGCTCTGGAGTTGCGTGCGCATGGTAATATCCGGTTGACTGTTATGGGTATCTCAGCAACAGCGCTTTTAGGCCTAAACTTTATTATAACAGGCCAATCGTCTTTTGAGGCAGCTGGGTCAGATGAGTCTGAGAAGCGGACAAGTCGTGGGTGGGTTGAATCTGGACGGCTGTGCTACAATGGGGGGTGAAATTAGC
>JAYRVN010000475.1:0-2551 GCA_041918535.1 Chloroflexota bacterium | reverse complement strand
GCTGGGCACATTGGCCGGGAAGGGAGCGGATTCGGCCGAATCCGCCGCCGCCGCCGGCAGCCGGGGCGCGCTCACCACCAGCGCCACCACGCAGAGAGCGGCCAGCAGCAAGCAAAGCTTCAAGGTCTTCATGGCAATCTCCTATGCCGCGATGACAAAACGCCCGGCGGCGCGCAACCATCGCGTGGGTTATTGAGGTTTCTGCACAACCGGAACGACGTCAGGCAACGCCGCCGACAGAGCCGGTCCATGTCCGCCGCCAGAGAGGAGCCGACGCTGAAGGATTCTATGCTGTGTAGTGTACCAAAATCGCCCCGGTTCGTCGTCTAATCCGGTCATCTGACCGGGCGGTCGGGTGCTAAGAAGAGGCAGGTGTGCGACAATTGGGTGAGAACGCTCGGAGGTTGCTATGCCGGATCATTTCGCCCGTCGCTCTGCCGCTGCTCGCGCTTTACCCGATTTTGACCAGGCGCTCCAGGCCTTTCTGGCTGCCTACCCCGCTTACGCCGACACCTATCGGCTGGATGAATTGCGGGCCACAGAGTACCGGCGGCTGGACGACCTGGGCCATGTCTACCTGGATTACACCGGCGGCGGCCTGTATGCCGAGTCGCAGATCGAGCAACATCTGGCTCTGCTGCGGCATAATGTCTTCGGCAACCCCCATTCACACAATCCCACCTCGCTGGCGATGACCGAATTGGTGGAGCGGGCGCGGGCGGCGGTGCTGGCTTTCTTCAACGCCCAGCCGGAGGAGTATGTGGTGATTTTCACCCCTAACGCCAGCGGCGCGCTCAAGTTGGTGGGCGAGAGCTATCCGTTTGGGCCGGGCGGGCATTTTGTCCTGGCGGCGGATGACCATAACTCGGTCAATGGCATCCGCGAATTCGCGCGCGCCAAGGGAGCCAAGGTGACTTATGTGCCGGTGGCGGCGCCGGAATTGCGGCTGGATTCGGCCGCGCTTCAGGCGGCGTTGGGGCAAGGGGAGGAAAATCGGCCGAAATTGTTCGCTTACCCCGCCCAATCCAATTTCTCCGGCGTCAAACACCCGCTTGACCTCATCCCCCGGGCTCAGGCGCAAGGTTGGGATGTCCTGCTCGACGCCGCCGCTTTTGCTCCCACCAACCGGCTTGACTTGAGCCATTGGCGGCCTGATTTCGTCTCGCTCTCCTTTTACAAGATTTTTGGCTATCCCACCGGCGTGGGCGCATTGCTGGCGCGGCGTTCGGCGCTGGCAAAATTGGCGCGCCCCTGGTTCGCCGGCGGCACGATTATGATCGCCTCGGTCAAGGCGAATGCCCATTACCTGGCTGCAGGCGAAGCCGGTTTTGAAGATGGCACGATCAACTACCTGGCCTTGCCGGCTGTCGAAATCGGGCTGCAACACATCACGTCCATTGGCCTGGAGACGATCACCACCCGCGTCGCTTGCTTGACGGGCTGGTTATTGGACGCGCTGACCCGGCTACGCCACAGCAATGGCGCGCCGATGGTGCGCGTGCACGGCCCTGTTAACGGCGAGATGCGCGGCGGTACGGTGACGATTAACCTATATGACCCGGAGGGTGTGGCCCTGGTCGCCAATCGTGTGGAGCAATTGGCCGCCGAAGAATTGATCTCTTTACGCACCGGCTGTTTTTGCAATCCCGGCGCGGGGGAGATCACCTACGCCATTCCCGACGCGGTCATGCGCGAGATGTTCGTTTCGGCCGAAGGCTTACACTTTCAGGACATGGTGGCGATCATGCAGGCGCGTTACGGCTTTAGCGTTAGCGCCATCCGTATTTCCGTGGGGCTGGCATCCAATTTTCGCGAGGTCTACCGGCTGGTGCGCTTTGTGACCGGCTTGCGCGACCGTTCGGCGGCGGAGGTCGGCGGCGTGGCGGCGGCTGTGGAGACGGCGCGGCGGCAGCGAGATGCGGCTTAGATGTGGCGTCTGGCGGATCAGGGGGAGGGTTTTCGGCCGATAAAAATCCCCTCGCGCAAATAAAAAAGTGTGCGCCCGCCGTCCGGCTGCGCTCGCAAGAACGCCGCCGCTTCCCCGCCCACTTCCGTCAACATGGCGTGGAGGAAGCGGCGCATCAAAGGGCTGTGCCGCGCCGCCCATTCCTCAAACACCATCGCCTTATCCAGGGCTTCCGCCTGCTCGTGAGCCAGACCGGCCGCCAGGATGGCCGTCTGCCACGCCGCCATGCTCAAGCATTGCCCATGACTGGGGTCGCGCAGCTTTTCCAGAGCATTGACATAGTCGCCGGCCGGCCCGACCGGCACAACGTTATCCACCACGGCTAACTGGCCGCCCGGCCGTAAAACGCGCGCGGCTTCGCGCAGAAAGAGGCTGATGTCACTGAAATGGTGCGGGGCAATGCGGCAGGTGACCAGATCGAAGCGCTCATCTGCATACGGCAAGGCCTCAGCGTCGGCATACTCCACGCTGACATTGCTCAGGTTACGCGCCTCGACTTGTTGAGCCGCCAGCGCCAGCATCTCCGCGGTGATGTCGGTGGCCCAGACATGGGCTACATGCGGAGCCAGGGCAAAGGCGGTGTGT